>JAUVPA010000142.1 GCA_030598905.1 Acidimicrobiia bacterium | reverse complement strand
GCCAGAAGCTCTTTTGGACGAGGATGCTTCGTTCGACCATGTGGACCCCGCGCCACCGTTTCGGCAGCGGCGGGACGACGCGAGCGACAAGAGTGCGCGAGGTCACGGCTTGAGCCTTCTGCGGAAGGGGGCAAGCGCAAGGGCAGTGCCGGCGACGATCCACCCTGTCAGGTACGCAATGCTGATCCAGGGCGCAATCACCGGTTCCACGCCGACGACGAGGGCCCGGCACATCTGGACTCCATGCCACAAGGGCGTGATGAAGGCGATGGGCTGCAACCACTCCGGCAGCTGCGTGATGGGGAAGAAGACCCCGGAGAACAGGAACATCGGTATGACCACGAAGCGGAAGTACATGGCGAGGTTCACGTCGTTCTTTATGCGGACCGTGTAGGAGGTCGTGGCTGCCGCCATTGCCACACCCACGAGGAGAGCCGGACCGATGGCCAAGAGTGATTGCCAGAGCGGTGACACCCGGAACGCCACCATGACGATCGCGAAGACGAACGACACGAGCAGCACCCGGAACGCGGCCCACAACATCAGGCCGAACACGAGATCCCTGACGCCGATCGGAGTCGCCAGCTTGGCGTGGTAGGACTTCCTCCACTTGATCCCGGCCATGATCTTCCAGGAGCCTTCTCCGGCGCCCGTCTGCATCGCGGTCGCGGCAAGCAATCCCGGTGCCAGGAACGTGAGGTAGCTCACTCCTTCGACACCCTCGGGGAGATTGGCGTCGACGAGCGTTCCCAGACCGAGACCCATCGCCAGTAGATAGAGCACGGGGTTGAGGAAGCTGGAGAAGACAGACCCGCGCCACACTCTGCGATACCAAAGCGCTTCCGATTCGAAGACTCGGAAGGCGACGGGAGTTGCCATCACTCCACCAACGATCGGCCGGTGAGCCGCAAGAAGACGTCTTCGAGGCTGGAACGCCTCACCAGCACCGCCTCATGTTCGAACCCGGCTTCGTTGATCTCGTGAATGGTCTGCTCGGCGTCGTCGGTGTAAAGCAAGGCGCGGTCGGCAAGGATTTCGGTGCGTTTGGCCAACCCGTCGAGTTGCTCGGAGACTTCCTCGAGAACTCCCACGGCGAAGCGCAACTCCACGACCTCGCGTGGCGAGTGCTCTTCGATCAGGCTCGATGGTGATCCCTCGGCGACTATCTGGGCCTTGTCCATCACGACGAGCCGATCGCAGAGCTGCTCGGCTTCGTCCATGTAGTGGGTGGTGATGAGCAGCGTCACGCCTTGTTGCTTCAGCCGATACAGGCGGTCCCACAGGATGTGACGCGCTTGCGGGTCGAGACCCGTCGTCGGCTCGTCCAGGATGAGGAGGTCGGGATCGTTGATGAGGCCACGGGCAATGGTGAGTCTCCGCTTCATGCCACCCGAGAGTGCCTCGACCTTGTCGTCCCGCTTCTCCGTGAGCTGGGAAAACTCGAGAAGGTCGTCGACACGTGCGCGGATCTCTGAGCGCGACATGTCGAAGTATCTGCCATACATCACCAGGTTCTCGGTGACGGTCAGCTCCAAGTCGAGATTCTCCTCCTGAGGTATCACACCGAGTCGAGAGCGCAGTTGCGGCCCGTCCTTCATCGGGTCGAGGCCGAGTACGGTGAGGCTCCCCGCGCTGATTGGAGACACGGCGCCGATCATGCGCATCGTCGACGTCTTGCCGGCTCCGTTCGGTCCGAGGAAGCCGAACGACTCTCCCTCGACGACATGGAAGTCGATGGCGTCCACAGCCGTGAAATCCCCAAAGGTCTTGGTCAGCCCGCGGGCTTCGATGAGGTTCGTCATGAGCCTGGGCAGGCTACCGGCCTGTCGCGACCCACCTAGCCTGAGCGCAATGGAAATCCGCGAGGACATTCTCGACGCTATCGGCAACACACCGCTCGTTCGACTTTCGCGGCTCCATCCGCCGGGCAATCTGGTCGCCAAGGTCGAGTACATGAATCCCGGTGGTTCCGTGAAGGACCGCATCGGTCTAGCAATGATCGAGCGAGCCGAGAAGAACGGTTGGCTACAGCCCGGAGGCACCATCGTCGAGCCAACGTCCGGCAATACCGGCGTCGGGCTCGCCATGGTCGCCGCCCTGCGCGGTTACAGGCTCATTGCGGTGATGGCGGACAAACAATCCAAGGAGAAGCAGGACCTGCTCAAGGCATACGGCGCTGAGGTGGTGGTGTGCCCCACGGACGTTCCGCCCGAAGACCCGCGCTCCTATTACTCGGTCGCCGATCGCCTGGCTGCGGAGCCCGACCACTATCGGCCCGACCAGTACTCCAACCCGGCCAACCCGCAGGCTCAGTACGAGTCGACGGGACCCGAGGTCTGGCGCCAGACCGATGGAACCGTCGACGTTTTCGTGGCCGGGGTCGGCACCGGCGGAACCATCAGCGGGGTCGGCCACTATCTCAAGGAGCAGAACCGTGACGTGGAGATCGTTGGTGTCGATCCCGAGGGGTCGATCTACACCGCAGCTTCCGACGAAGACGTCGTGCCGTATCTCATTGAAGGTGTCGGTGAAGACTTCTGGCCGGAGACGCTCGATCCGAGTGTGGTAGATCGCTACGAGATGGTGACTGACGATCAAGCGTTCCGAATGACGCGGCGGCTCGCTGACGTCGAGGGCCTCTTGGTCGGCGGTTCGTGCGGTATGGCCGTCGAGGGTGCCATACGAGTCGCGTCTGAGGACACCGACCGGCTTGTGGTCGTGCTGCTCCCCGATTCCGGCAGGAACTACCTCGGCAAGATCTTCAGCGACGAGTGGATGCGCCGGCAGGGATTCCTCGACTGACCCCCGTCGACGCGCGACAAAAAAGAAGGAAGTCGGCGGGGAAGTGCCGGCAGCAGCTCAGCGATACGCCGCCCAGAGGAGGATCGCCGCCGCCGCTACCACAGCCGTCATCACCACAAAAGCGAGAACGAGCTCGACGGATTGCATCGCGGGCGTACCGTAAATGGTCGGGCTGCCCGGTCTGCTGCCTCGAGGCCATTTGTTTCGCGCCATCGGGATTGATTTCGCGATTCGGCTGAAATGACCGGTTCAGACGTTGTCGAGCGCCTGGGCCAAGTCCTCGATCAGGTCTTCTGCATCTTCGAGGCCGACTGACAACCGAACGAGACCATCCGTGATACCCACTCGGGCACGCTCATCCGGGCTGACCGCCGCATGGGTCATGGTCACAGGGTGAGTGACCAGCGACTCGACGGACCCGAGATTCTCCGCCAGGGTCCACAGGCCGACTGAGTCCATGAAGCGCTTGCCGGCTGGAAGACCGCCGTGGACGTCGAACCACAACATGGCACCGAAGCCTGTTGCCTGGCGTTTGGCGAGATCGTGCTGAGGGAACGACTCGAGGCCGGGATAACAGACGGTGTCGACCTTGGGATGCTCCTCGAGGAACCGGGCGATCAGCAGCGCGTTCTCGCTCTGGCGATCCATTCGCTCGGCAAGCGTCTTGACACCTTGGAGGGTCAGCCACGCCACTTGCGGGGACATGATCGAGCCGGCGGCGTTGCGGACGAACGCAACCTGCTCGTGGAGTATGTCGGTTCGGGAGACGACCGATCCACCCACGGTGGCGTTGTGGCCGTCGAGGTACTTGGTCGTCGAATGCACCGAGAGGTCGACGCCGAGATCAAATACGTGCTGGTAATAGGGCGTGAGGAAGGTGTTGTCGACTGCGTGCGGCACCCCGCTGTCCCGGGCAATCTCGGATATGGCGGTGAGGTCCGTGTACTTCAGAGTGGGGTTCGCCGGAGTCTCGGTGAGGATGAGACTCGTGCGATCGGTGACTGCAGACGCGACCGCGGCCGGATCGGCCGTGTTGGCGAAGGTGAAGTCGACACCAAAGCGCGCATAAACCTGAGTGGCGAGGCGGTATGTGCCTCCATAGGCGACATCTGAGACGATGGCGTGATCACCGGCGTTGAGGAAGGCCATGAACACGGCGTTGATCGCCGCCATCCCGGATGCAAAAGCGGCAGCATCGGCGCCACCTTCCAGTGCCGTGATCTTCCGCTCCCAGGCGCTCACGGTCGGGTTGGCGCTGCGGCTGTATGAATAGCCGCTGGCGAGGTAGTCGTCGACGGAGGGCTGGACAAACGTCGTCGACTGGTGGATGGGCGGCAGGATGGCGCCTGTCGTCGGATCCGGATCTACTCCGGCGTGGACCTGTTTGGTGCGAAACCGCATGGGCTGAGGTTAGGGCTCAGGGCGAGAGCGGATCGCCGTTGCGAAACGCCTCCAACATGGCCGAGTAACCGTCCACCGGAACCACGTAGGACCGTCCGTCCTCGCCGCGGGCGCTCTTCACGGGAATGGTTGCGCTGTCGATGTCTTTCGATCGCAATGTCAAGGCCGTGCGACCCAGTTCGGCCATCAGTCCGAGGGAGAGGCCTTCGTCGGCCGTGATCTGGTCGGCGAAGGTGGGCAGGAAGGTCGGCAGGTTGAACGCCGAGGAGGCAGAAGTGACTTGGTCGAACAAGCGGATCAGGATCTCCTGCTGGCGTCCCGTCCGTGCGACGTCGCCGCCCCGGGTGCTCTGCCATGAACCGTCCCGATAGATCTCGTAGTGCCGGGAGCGGGCATAGGCGACTGCGTCTTCGCCATCGAGGGTTTGGCTGCCCGCTTCCATTCGGAAGCCGGACTTGCCATCCCTCCCGGCGTACGTGAACTCCATGTCCACGCCTCCGAGTGCGTCGACGACCTTTCCAAAGCCGCCAAAGTCAATCTCCACGTAGTGGTGGATCGGGATGCCGGTTTCCGCCTGAACGGTCTCGACGAGAAGGTCGGGTCCGCCGAACACGTAGGCCGCGTTGACCCGATTCGTTCCGTTGCCGGGGATCGAGACCTTGAGGTCACGGGGGAGGGAAAGCAGCTGAATCCTCTCGCCGGGTACCAAATGCGCCAGCATGATGACG
>JAUVPA010000114.1 GCA_030598905.1 Acidimicrobiia bacterium | reverse complement strand
TTATGGCGCGGCATGTTCCGCTCTGCGCATCCTGGGAGACGGGTGATGGGTCGCGCCCTCTGGATCAATCCGACCGTTGGGGTCTCCGGCGACATGCTGCTCGGCGCGCTCATCGACGTAGGTGCGGACGAAGGACCGGTTCGCACGGCACTCGAGTCATTGGCGTTGCCAGGTTGGGAGCTCACCGTCGGCGACACCAGACGTCGCGGGCTCCGTTGCCGTTTTGCCCGCGTCACGACCGAGACCGCAGACGAACCTCGACGCTGGTCCGAAATCGACGCCACGATCGCCGGAGCCGACCTTGGTTCCCGGGTCGCGCTCGGAGCGCGTGAGACGTTCCGCCGGCTGGGCGAGGCCGAGGCACACCGTCACGACGTCGGCATTGATGACGTGCAGTTCCACGAAGTCGGAGCGGTCGACGCCATAGTCGACATCGTCGGATGTTGGGCGGCGCTCGATGCCCTCGAGGTGGAAACCGTTGTTGCGGCACCCGTGGGACTTGGCGCCGGGACCGTAGACACTGCACACGGCCTGTTGCAACACCCGGCTCCCGCCGTCATGAGTTTGTTGGAAGGGTTCCCCGTCACTGCCGTCGAGACGTCGCAGGAGACGGCAACACCGACCGGCGTGGCCCTCCTGACGGGAATGGTCGGAGAATGGGGACCATGTCCTACGGGCAAGGTGATCCGGTCCGGGATCGGTGCAGGAGGTCGGGACCTGGAAACGCATCCGAACGTGTTGAGCATGATGCTCATCGACACCGATGACCTGCCACAAGTCGACGCCGTGGTCATCGAGACCACCGTCGACGATGTGACCCCTGAGATCCTCGGGCATGTGATCGGCCGTGCCCTGTCCGCCGGAGCGGATGACGCCTGGCTGACGCCGGTCGTCATGAAGAAGTCGCGCCCTGGCCATCAGCTTCGCGTTCTGTGTGCGCCGGGACTCGAGCCGGCGATGATCGAATTGGTGGCGAGCGAAACGGGCACCCTCGGTCTCCGCACGTACGCGGTCGCCAAGCGCGTGTTCTCACGGTCCTTCGATCAGGTCCTCGTCGACGGTGAGCCGATCCGGATAAAGGTGGGGCCACACGGTGCCAAGCCGGAATCGGCCGACGTCTTGGCGGTCGCGGAGGCCACAGGTAGGAGCGCCAGAGCTGTTGCCGCCGAAGCAGCGGCACAGTGGGCGGTCGAACAGAAGGAATGACGTGGAGCTGAACAATTCGTTCATCGTGAACCGGCCCATCGACGAGGCGTGGGAGATCCTGACGGATCTCGAGCGGGTCGCGCGATGTATGCCCGGTGCCCAGCTGACCGAGATTGATGGCGACGAGCACCGTGGACTCGTGAAGGTGAGGGTGGGGCCAATCGTCGCCAACTACGAGGGCACGGCTGCGTTCACGAGCCTCGATCCGGAGAACTTCATCGCTGTCATCAACGCGCGGGGTCGCGATCCGCGACAGGGCAATGCCAACGCCGAAATCGTCGCAACGTTGACGGCCAACGGTCGGAACACAACGTGGGTGAAGCTGAGCACCGACCTGAGCCTGAGCGGCAAGCTCGCCGGCTTCGGCAAAGGCGTCATCGAGGACGTGTCAGGCAATGTGCTGGGTCAGTTTGCGGCCAACCTCGAGACGGCATTGTCAGGGGGCGACGAAGCTCCTGAGGAGGTAAGTCCACCGCAAGAAGGTCCCCGCACCATCGATGCCCCCGACTCCGAGCCGGTCGATCTCGGTGCGGTTGCCGGGATGCCGATGCTGAAGCGGGCGGTACCGGCGTTCGCGATCGCCCTTCTCTTGATAGTGCTGTGGCTCGCGTTGCGTCGCCGGAGGCGATGACGCCGCTCGCCTACAGCAGGCCGGCTGCTCGGAGTGCCCGCGCGATCGTCTTGATCTCGTCCTCGGGCAGCTTCACGAGCGGTGGGCGCACCACGGCACGAGGCTGGCGGCCCAGCAGTACCAGTGCCTCTTTCATGCGGTTGTGCATGTCGACGGCCGGATCGGCGTAGAAACACTGTGCCAGCGGGAAGATTCGCCGGTTGATCGCCTGCGCCGTTGTGAGCTCGCCACGCTGGACCGCACCGAAGAGAGCTACATGAAGGTCGGCAATGATGCTTCCGGAACCGGAGAGCACGCCGTTGCATCCCATTGTCAGCGAAGCCATCAGCCAGGAGCTGTTGGTCGACAGCACATTGATCGGGTCGGGCAGACCCTGCAAGACGTTGATGTGTCTTTCGTGGACGGCCCCTGTGTTCCAGTCCTTGATGGCTCTGAGGGTCGGAACTTCATCCACAAGCCGCAGCAGCGTGTCCATCGGATAGGCATAGTCACCGGAGTACTGGAAGGCGATGAGCGGCAGGTCGGTGGCATCGGCGATCGTCTTGAAGTGGGCGATCGCCATTTCCGGCCTCTGCTGCCCGCCCATCATCCCGATCGTGTGCGGCGGGAAGACGAGAAGGGCTGCCGCTCCAGCGTTCTCGCCCGTCTTGGCGATGCGGGCGGCTTCCAAGCTGCCATCGGCGTAGACGCCGCTGATGATCGGGACGGCGTCCCCGACTTCTTCCAGTGCGAGCTCGAGCACCCGGCGCTGCTCGTCCAATGAGCAGGCGTGCACCTCCGAGGAGTGACCGTTCACGGTGATGGCAGAGATGCCTTCGACAGCGGCGACGTCGCGCAGATGACGACGTGTGGCGTTCTCGTCGATCGACAAGTCCTCGTTGAACGCCAGCAGGGTTGCCGGAATGACCCCTTGGGGTGTGTATGAGCCCACGTCTCCCTCGCGAGTGCGACGGCAATTATCGCGGCAGAACCGGCGATGGGCAGAGTGATTAGGGTGCGCTCGCTCATGAGTTGGGTGGGGAAACCACTGAAACGCGTCGAGGACGGGACCCTGCTGCGCGGTCGCGGGCGATTCGTCGACGATCTCGATCCGGTGCCGGGCGCCTATCACGCCGCCGTCGTTCGGTCTCCATATGCGGCGGCGCGCATCGTATCTGTCGACGTATCGGCCGCCCTCGAGAGCCCAGGGGTCCTCGGCGTCGTCACCGGGCGGGAGATCGCCGAAGTCACACGGCCTTTCCCCGCCGTGGTCGATACGCCGGTCGCTTTCCGCGCTGCCGCCGTCGACGAGGTGCGGTATGCCGGCGAGCCCGTCGCGGTTGTTGTTGCCCGAGACCGATACCGCGCCGAGGATGCCGCCGAGATGGTGCTCGTCGACTACGAGGCGACGACGCCGGTGATGACACCTCGAGCTGCCGCCGCAGCGGGATCCATCGTTTCCGACAGGTCGTTCGTCTATGGCGACCCAATGGAGAGACTGGGAGAAGCCGACTTGGTCGTTCAGGAGACCTTTACTTTCCCTCGGTGGACGGGCGCGCCGATCGAGACGTTCGGGGTGATCGCCGACTGGTCGGTTGCCGATGACTCACTCACCGTTTGGACCAACTTCCAAGGCCCGTTCACGCTGCACATGGTTGCCGCCTCGGCACTAGGCCTCCCTCGTTCCAAGCTCCGCCTCATCACGCCGCCCGATTCGGGGGGCAGCTTCGGAGTGAAAGCGGCGGTGTACTCATACGTAGTGCTGATGGGAGCGGTTTCGCGTTTGCTGCAGGTGCCCTTGCGGTGGATCGAGGACCGGCTCGAACACCTCGCCGCGAGCGGTTCGTCAACGGAACGCGTCACCGAAGTGACTGCCGGCTTCACCAGCAACGGCGAACTGATCAGCCTCGCTTATGACGTCGTGGAGGATGTGGGCGCGTATCTACGAGCACCGGAACCGGCGACCCTCTACCGGATGCACGGTTCACTGAACGGCGCATACCGAGTGCGTGATGTTTCTGCCCGCAACCGGGTGGTTTTGACGAACCGATGTCCCACCAGCCTCAATCGCGGGTTTGGCGGTCCCCAGTTGTACTTCGCCCTCGAGAGCACGATGGCGATCGCCGCCTCCCGGCTCGGTATCGATCCCACTCAGATGGCTCGTCGCACTCTGATCGGCGCCGGTGACTTTCCGTACACGACTCCGACCGGCGCGATCTACGACTCCGGTGACTACGACAGGTGTCTCGACGATGTTCTGGACGCTATCGGCTACGCCGAGCACCGCCGGCTGCAGAACGCGGCACGAGAAGATGGCCGTTTGGTCGGCATTGGCATCTCATGCGTCGTCGAACCATCGGTTTCGAACATGGGTTACATCTCCCTCGCCGAGACTGCGGAGGAACGTGCCGGAGGTTTACCGAAATCGGGCAACACCGAGGGAGCAACAATCGCGATGTCTCCTGGAGGCGGCGTGGTCGTGCAGATCTCGACAACACCTCAGGGGCAGGGTCATCGAACGGTCGCTGCTCAGATCGCTTCCGATGTGCTCGGGTTGGATCCGGCGGACATCGAGGTAGTCGCCGTGCTCGACACCCACGTCAATGCCTGGTCGATCGCCTCGGGCAACTACTCGTCTCGCTTCTCAGGCATGGGAGCAGCGGCGGTCCAGAAGGTTGCGGGAGAGCTCGCTGCCGCGATCAAGCAGGTGGCCGCTCAGGAATTCGAGTGTGCCGTTGAAGACGTTGAATTGAGAGAAGGCATGGCGGCGGTCGTCGGTCAGCCGGATGTTTCTGTGTCGCTTCGGCGCATCGCCGGTAAGGCCCACTGGAACCCGGAGGGGTTGCCCGAAGGCGTCGCCCCGGGACTTCGCTTCACATCCTTCGTCTCTGCGCCCAACCTCGACTCTGCTGCGGACGACGACACCATCACCTCTTCGGCAGCTCACGGGTTTGTTGTTGATGTCGCCGTGGTCGAAGTGGATCGTCACACTGGAGCAGTGGAGGTTCTCGACTACGCCACGACCCATGATGCGGGCACGATTCTCAATCCGGCACTCGTTGATGGCCAGATTCGGGGTGGCTTTGCTCATGGGGCGGGAGTGGCTTTGCTCGAGCGACTCGCCTACGACGAGGATGGGAACCTGCTGACCTCTAGTTTCATGGACTACCTCTGCATCACGGCTCCCGAAATACCTCCGCTGCGTACGACGCACATCGAGACGCCGTCTCCCTTTACCGCGCTCGGCGCCAAAGGACTCGGCGAGGGGAACACGATGAGTGCGCCGGTCACCATCGCCAACGCCGTCCGTGACGCGCTCGGGATCGAACACGTCGAGCTGCCGCTGACACCGCCACGGGTGTGGGAGATCCTGGAGGAGAGGGCATGAAGCCACCCGTCTTCGATTACGTGCGTCCGACCTCGATCGATGAGGTGGTGGAACTACTTGGCGAGTATTCGGACGAAGCCAAGGTTCTTGCTGGCGGCCAAAGCCTCATGCCTCTGCTGAACATGCGGTTCGCATATCCCGGCGTTGTCATCGACATCAATCGCGTCGCGGGCATCGGAGACATCGAGGAGCAGGCCGGCGCTCTCGTCATCGGAGCGATGGTGCGCCAGAGCGAGGCCGAGTCGTCACCGGTGGTGCAAAGCGAGATCCCATTGCTCGGTGAGGCCCTGCCTCATATCGGGCACTTCGTGACCCGGAACCGGGGCACCATCGGAGGGTCGATCGTCCACGCCGACTCCCGCGGGGAGATCCCCCTCGTGATGATGACGCTCGGCGGCCAAGCCGTGGTGGCCTCGAAGTCGGGGAGACGCACGATCGATGCTTCCGAGTTGTTCGTGACCCACTACACGACCTCGATCGCCGACGAAGAGCTTCTGATCGAGACGAGGTGGCCGCGTCGCCCCGGTTCGTGGGGTTACGCCTTTCGAGAGTTCTCGCAGCGGCACGGTGACTACGCCCTCGGCATGGTCGCTTGCGCCGTTCGCGTTGAGGGTGGCGTGGTTGGTGAGGCGTCCGTGGCGGTCGGCTCAGTAGCGGACCGTCCGCTCGTCCTCGGTGTGGTGGGAGACGCTCTCATCGGCAAACCAATCGATGGGGAGCTTGCGGCCACTGCTGGGGGTCTCGCG
>JAUVPA010000172.1 GCA_030598905.1 Acidimicrobiia bacterium | reverse complement strand
TCGGGCTGTTCGTCGAATCCGCCCGGGAGCTGCCGATCAAGGTCAATGCCTTCGTCATCACCGACGAACCCGCAGACCTCGACAGGGCAGCCCGAGCCCTGGATGGACCGCGCAGCAGACGCCTGCGGTGGGTCGGCGTGAAGAGGTTCTCCGACGGAAGCCTCGGGGGCCACACCGCTGCCATGTGTGAACCCTTCACAGACCTGCCCGATCAGACAGGGACCATGCGGATCACCGACCAGGACCGCGCGATCGCCCGATACGCGGTCGAGCACGGCGGTATCGCTGCCATCCACGCCATCGGCGATTGTGCTGTGTCATCGGTGCTCGACCTCTTCGAGGAGATGGTGGCCGACGGCGTCGATCCAGGTCTGCTCCGTCTGGAACATGCCTCGGTGATCTCCGAAGCCGACCTCTTCCGGTTCGGGGATCTGGGAGTGATCGCTTCGGTGCAGCCGGCGTTCATCGGATCGGAGGTCGATTGGCTGGAAGATCGGGTCGGCTTCGACAGGCTACAGCGGACCTACCCGTTCGCCACGCTGGAAGCCGGCGGTGCGGTCCTCGCCGGGGGATCGGATTGTCCCGTTGAACGGCCTGACCCGCTGCACGGAATCGCCCTTGCCCGAGACCGAGCTGGCATCGTGCCAGGGGAGTCGCTGTCCGCGGAGCGGGCGCTTGCCATGTTCACCTCTGGCGCCGCAATCGCCCTCGGCGAACCCGAACCGCTCGCCGCGGGAAGTCCTGCCGATCTTGCAGTTCTCGACGTCGATCCGGTCGCCTGTACACCCGATGACCTGCGACTGGCCAAGGTCATCGACACATATGTCGATGGTGAGGTCGTCGGCGTTGATCGGTCACTCCCCACGTGGACGTAACCGGCAAACCTGCACTCGTGCGTGCTTAGACGGCCAATAATTCGTCGTTCAAGCACGTGCGACTGGATCAGCGGGAGAAGAGATGGACCGTCCAGATCTTGCCGTCCGGCTCCACCCACGCTCCGACGCCGACGCTCCTGAACTCAGGATTTGTCATGTTGGCGTAGTGGAGCCCACTCCCGGCCAGCGCCCCGAAGATCGAGCCGGCCGTGTAACCGACACCGACGTTCTCGCCCTCGGCCAGGCCGGAATGAGAGAGTCCTCCGTTGGCCGCGAGTTGCTTGGCCCAACCGCGAGCCTTGCTTCGGAGTGATCCCGAGTTGTTCAAGGAAGGCAGCCCGGCGTCTCGGCGCACACCGTCGATGGCTCCGACAAACCAGCTCTCCTTGCCAGGGTCATAGTCCGCCTGGGGAGGCGGCGGATCCGCGGGAGCTGCCGTCGTGGTCGTCGTCGGCGACGGCGCTTTCGTGGTGGTCGGCGTCGAGGACTTCTTCTGCGAACTGGTCGGTGCCTTCGTCGTCGGGGTCGTTGTCGCCGGCGGCAGCGAGGTGGTGGTTGTTGTGGGCGCGACCGTGGTCGTTGTCGTCGACGTCGTTGTGGTCGTGGTGGATGAGGTTGTTGTGGTCGTCGGCTGCTCGATGCGATCGGTCCGGATCAGTGTCGCGTACACCGGCGCCTCCATCACCTTGGCCTCCGCCTCTGGTTCTACGGAGAATCCGTAGGCGCCCAAAGTGAGGACGCCCACGCCGAGGGCGAACACGCCGGCCGCGATGAAATGTTGCCGCATACTCCGCTCGTTCCTAAGCCCGGACGTCCGACGCGGCGAGTTCCCCTACCCGTCCCCCTACCCGCAGACCGCTCCCTGCTCCGCCGAACCGACGAGCGCGGCGTACTTCCCAAGTGCACCGGTGGGATACCGGGCAGCCGGTGCCGCCCAGTCGTTCCGCCTGCGCTCAAGCTCATCGTCATCGACGAGCACATCGAGCCGACGTCCAGGGACGTCAACTCGGATCGTATCGCTCTCTTGAACGAGCGCAATAGGTCCACCGACCTGTGCTTCGGGAGCGACGTGACCGATGCACAGACCCGTCGTTCCCCCGCTGAATCGACCATCGGTGATCAGGAGGACGTCTTTACCGAGGCCGGCTCCCTTGATTGCGGCGGTGATGGCGAGCATCTCACGCATGCCGGGACCTCCCTTGGGGCCCTCGTACCGGACGATCACAACGTCGCCGGGATGGAGATCGTGATCCCACAGAGCCTGGAGAGCATGTTGCTCGTCGTTGAACACCCGAGCCCGCCCTTCAAACACGTCGAAGTCGATGCCCGCAATCTTGACGACAGCCCCTTCCGGTGACAGGGAGCCGCGGAGGATCGCAATGCCGCCCTCCCCGCTGATCGGTTCATCGACGGACCGAAGGACGTCCTGGTCGGTGGGAACCGATACCGCCTCGAGGTTCTCGGCCATCGTCTTGCCGGTCACCGTCATCGTGGTTCCGTCGATGAGCCCGATGTCGAGCAGCGTCCGCAAAGCCATCGGGACACCACCGACACGATCGAGATCGACCATGTGATAACGACCGAAAGGCTTGAGATCACCGAGATGAGGCGTCCGGGTGCTGATCCGGTCGAAGTCCTCGAGAGCCAGGTCGACCCCGGCCTCGTGGGCGATGGCCATCAGGTGAAGGACCGCGTTCGTCGACCCCCCGAGAGCCATCACCGTCGTGATGGCGTTCTCGAATGCCGGCCGCGTCATGATGTCGCGGGGACGGATGTCCTGTTCGAGCAGATGCATCACGGCCTTGCCGCTGGCGCGTGCGTACTCGTCCAAACGAGGGTCGACGGCGGCAACGCTTGCGCTCCCGGGAAGCGACATGCCGAGCGCCTCACCGACGGAGGCCATCGTGTTTGCAGTGAACATCCCTGCGCACGAACCGGCCCCGGGACAGGCGGCACGCTCGATGCGAAGCAGCTGGGCATCGTCGATCTTGCCGTCCGAGTGGGCACCGATGCCCTCAAAGACGTCGACGATGGAGATGTCGCGTCCGTCGAGGTGGCCGGGCAGCGACGATCCACCGTAGAGGAAGACCGAAGGAAGGTTGTGCCGTGCCGCGGCCATGAGCATTCCGGGCAGTGACTTGTCACAGCCGGCAATCGACACCATCGCGTCAAAGCGCTCGGCGTGCATTACCAACTCGACGGAATCGCAGATGACCTCCCGCGACACCAGTGAGGCGCGCATCCCTTCGTGGCCCATGGAGATGCCGTCGCTGACGGCGATGGTTGTGAACTCGAGTCCTACACCACCGGCCTCTCGGACGGCCGCTTTGGCTTCAGAGGCGAGACGGGGCCCGCTCAGGTTGCACGGCGTCACTTCGTTGCCGGCCGACACGACGCCGACCTGCGGCTTGGCAAAGTCATCGTCGCTGAGGCCGACGGCCCGCAACATGGCCCTCGCCCCCGATCGGGCGGGCCCCTCGGTCACATCCTGGGAGTGGATCTTGGTTGGCATGACGTGAGGGTACCTATCCGGAATCGCCGGGTAGCCTGAGCCGACGTTCGCGCCGTGGCAGCCCGTCCATCGCCGAGGAGTCATGCGCACCGACACCTACCCGACGATTCCGAAGACTCCCGCGCCGCGCAGCAAGAGGCGGTTCCGTGGCGGGCAGCGGTTCGTCCTCTTTCTGCTCGCCATGGGCGTCCTCGCCATCTTCGCCGGTGTGGCATACATCACGTGGACCGAGTCGCGTATCGACCGGATTCCCGCCGGAGAGCTCGAGTCGCTTACCCCTCTCTCCCCCGTCGGGGGAACAGAAACGGTCAACTTCCTGGTGGTGGGAACCGACGACCGAGCCAGCTTGCCCGACGACTGGGACGAAAACTTTGGAACCTTCACCGGCCGAAGGGCCGACGTCATCATGCTGGCGCATTTGGTACCCGGCGAGAGGATTCAGCTGCTTTCCCTCCCCCGTGACCTCAAGGTCTCGATCCCCGGCAACGGAACGAATCGGGTCAACGCGGCCTACGTGTTCGGCGGA
>JAUVPA010000188.1 GCA_030598905.1 Acidimicrobiia bacterium | reverse complement strand
CTCAGCGAGGGCCTTTAGGCCCGAGTGCACCGAGGAATCTGTCGGATAGAATTAGCCGAGACGCTCCAAGAGAGGCCGTGGATGCACATGCACAAAGGTCAGCGGGTCATGACGCTCACCAAGACGGTGGGCCGTACACCGAGGCGCGGTGTTGTGCGCCGCGTCGATGGTCGAACCATCGAGGTGCGGTGGGACGACGGGCACACGTCGATCCTGTCGGATGGCACGCTGGTCCCGGATCGAGAGCATCGGTAACGACGGGTCCGGCAGGCTCTCCGGGAAGCTCCTGGTGGCTTCCCCGGAGTTGCGCGATCCGAACTTCACGCGAACAGTTGTACTGATCTTGGAGCACAACGACGACGGCGCGGTCGGGCTGACACTCAATCGTCCTATCGGGCTCGACGTTGTCGATCACCTGCCCTCGTGGAGCAGCCACCTTTCCGAGCCTGCTGCCGTTTTCGCCGGTGGACCGGTGGAACGCGAGATGGCCATCGGCCTCGTCTGGCGTCCCAGCATTGCTCCGTCGGAAGATTGGAAGCCGATCCTCGGGGGACTTGGTGTCATCGATCTGGGATTGGACCCGGCCGGTGTCCACGGTGTCGAGAAGCTCCGGGTCTTCGCCGGCTACGCCGGCTGGGGAGAATCCCAGATCGAGCTCGAGCTGACCGTGGGTTCTTGGTTTGTCCTCGAGACCGATCCGGCGGATGCTTTTGTCACACATCCTGAAGAGATGTGGCGTCGCGTGCTCGCTCGTCAAGCGGACCGGAAAGCCTTCTACGCCCTCTACCCGGACGAGGTTCGTCTCAACTAAGGCGATCGGCTCGAGCAGCAGACTCCTAGGCTCGCTCCGTGGTCACGACAGCACCCAGGCTTCGCAAGTCGATCAAGGCTCGTTCGCCCGGGCTCTCCGTCGAGCGAGCGCTGTGGGATGCGGGAGGACGAATCGTCGTGGGCGTCGACGAGGTAGGCCGCGGGGCTTGGGCCGGCCCGATCAGCGTCGGCGCAGCTGTTGTGCCGCAGGACCGTCGTGTCTACAAGGTGAGAGACTCGAAGATGCTCACCGAGCACGAGCGGGAGGCCCTTTTTGATCGTATCGCCGACTGGTGCGTCTCCTGGGCGGTTGGTCACGCCACGCCGAGCGAATGTGATGCACTCGGCATGTCCGCGGCGCAGAAGCTTGCTGCGAGCCGCGCCATCTCCGCTCTGGGCCTGGTACCCGATCATGTACTCATCGACGGCAACTGGGATTTCGTAGGCTCGGGTAACACGCACCGCATCGTCAGAGGTGATGCGACGTCGCTGACTATCTCGTCGGCTTCGATCCTGGCGAAGGTCACGCGAGATCGCATGATGCGTCGGGCCGCTCCCGAATATCCTGCTTTCTTCTTCGAGGACAACAAGGGTTACCCCTGTCAACGCCATCGTGCAGCGTTGGCTGCTTTCGGTCCCACAGTGATTCACCGCCGCAGCTGGGCGTTCATGGAGTCTCTGCCGTGGGGTGGTGTGCCGCGGTACTCGAGGCCCGACCCGCAAGGCACCTTGTTCGACGATCGCGACGCCAGCGCCTTCCGCCTGCGATAATCAGACGAACCACTCGGGAGGGCACATGGTTGACACCGCGCAGCGGACCGAGACGACACACGTCGCAGCACACTGGACCCGTTCGGCAGTTCAGTTCGGCTGGACAACCTCCGCGATCGGGGTCGGCGCCTGGATCGTCTTCCTCGGCATCTCGTCTGCCGTCCAACCGCCGCCCGCCGCCCCTGCAGAACCGCTGCCGCTGAGCGCCGTTGTCGTCGGATTGGCTTTCCACTTGGCGCTTCTGGGCGCCGCAGTCGGGTTCGGAATGAGGCGCCGTTATGCACTCTGGGCCACTGCTGCCGGTGGACTGATCATGATTGGCGCCGCGGTGATGTGTTACCTCGGTGGTCACACCGGCACGTGGATCGCTGTGCAGCTCGCGTCGGGAGTCGGCCTCGCCGCAACTTCAACTGGGCTCGTCCGTTTCAGCTGATCGTGCGTTGATGCTCGCTCAGGTCAACATCGATCCCAATGAACTGATCGACACGACCGGTGTCGGATGGCAGGAGGTCATCGCCGCCGCCATCGTCGTCGCAATCTCGGTGATCGTTGCCAGCATCGTCCGCAGGATGGTCACCAGGGCGATACGCAAGGGACCAGACATTCAACCGGGCATGGCGACGTTCCTCGGACGGTTTGCGGGGTGGATGGTGATGCTCCTTGGAGTGGTCATTGCCTTGATGTTCCTCGGCTTCCAGACCGGACCTCTCTTGTTGATGTTTGCCATCGTCGGCTTGATCCTCGTCCTGAGCGGTCGTTCGATTCTGGAGAACTTCGGAGCGGGAGTTGTATTGCAGGTGCGTTCGCCATTCCGCGTCGGCGAGCAAGTGGAGGTGGTCGGCAGGGTCGGGACGGTGAAGGAGATCAACGGGCGAACGGTGATCATCGACACGCCGGATGGTCGCGAGGTTCACGTGCCGAACGGGGAAGTACTCGCCAACCCCATCGTCAACTTGTCGACGCGAGGGCATCTGCGCTCCGAGATCACCGTCGGTGTGGAGTACGGCACCGACCTCGACCTTGCTCGCTCCGTCGTTGCGGATGCGGTGCGAGACATCGGAGGAGTTCTCTCCGATCCTGCGCCCGATGTGTTCGTGGCCGAGTTCGCCGACTCCACTATCAACGTCAAGGTGCGCTACTGGCATGAGCCCACGGTCCGCGAGGGATTCGTTGTGACGGACGAGGTGGCACGTGCGATAGATCGCGCGTTCCGCCGTGAACACATCGTCATCGCCTTTCCGCAGCGGGTCATGTGGCAGCGACGCCAAGACGACGTCTGACGCGGTACGGCCGATTGTCATGCTCATCCTCGCCAGTGGGTCACCACGTCGATCTGGCATGCTCGACCAACTCGGGTTCCGCTACACCCAGCGGCCACCCGAAGTCCCGGAGATTCCTCGGAAGGGTGAGGACCCGCACACGATGGTCCGGCGTTTTGCCTACGACAAGGCGGCCGCGGCAACGGCCGGTGCCGGCGACGTCGTGCTCGGCATCGACACCACGGTTGTGCTCGACGGAGAGTCTCTGGGCAAACCTCGGGACGGCCGAGAAGCGGTCGCGATGCTTCTTCGGCTCTCCGGTCGCGATCACATCGTTCTGAGCGGCTGGGTCCTGCGCAGCCAAGCCAACCTTGCCGACGGATGGGAAACAACGACGGTGACCTTTTTACCTATCGACCGAGAAGAGGCGTCGGCATACGTGGAGGGGGGAGAACCGATGGACAAGGCGGGTGCATACGCGATTCAGGGAGAAGGCGGCCGTTTCGTCGCCGGCATCGAAGGCTCATTCAGCAACGTGATGGGATTCCCGATGGAAGCGCTCGTCCCGGCGCTCGCCCGGTTTG
>JAUVPA010000072.1 GCA_030598905.1 Acidimicrobiia bacterium | reverse complement strand
GCTGTGCGATTTTCCGTTGCCGACATTGTCTTCCTCCTCGTGGGGCGCCGTTGCGGACGCCTTCCTGGAAGCTGTTCAGCACTCCTGGAGAGTGGTCTATTCCCCTTTTAGACGAGTATCCAATTCCTGGTTCTCGAGAGCTTCAGGTTGAGCGATGAGGCTGACGACTTCCCGGATCGGCTGTTCGGCGGCCAGCAACAACGTGTTGCCATCGTGCGCGCTCTCGCCACTCGGCCTGAGCGTCATCGAGGACTCAAGGACGAGGGGATGACGATGGTCGTCGCCACCCATGAAATGGGTTTCGCCCGAGATGTCGGCGACCGGATCTGCTTCCTCGACGAAGGGATCATTCTCGAGCAGGGGCCGCCAGCGCAGGTGTTCTCCAATCCTCGCGAGCAGAGGACGAAGGATTTCCTCCAGAGAATCGTTGAGTCGGGCCGGCTCTAGATATCCGCGTTGCCGGAAACGGGGATGGCGGCTCCGTTGATCACTCGGGACCGTGGGCTGGCGAGGAAGTCGATCACGGACGCAATCTCGGCGGGCTTCGGCCAGCTCACGTAGTCGGCGAAGGGGAGTGCCGCCCTCGTGGCAACGGTGTCGATGACGGACGGAAGCAACGCATTGCAGGTGACCTCGGTGTCGCTCAATTCGCTGGCCACCGATGCGGCGAGAGCGATCACTCCGGCTTTGGCGACGTTGTACGCGGCTTGGCCCGACGGTGTGTACACGCCGTGTTTGGAGCCCATCAGAACGATCCGGCCCCATTCCGCCTCGCGAACGTGAGGGATAGAGGCGCGGACGGTGTTGAACGCCGACCGCAGATTGAGATCGATCATTCGTTCGAAACGAACGTCGTCCGTCTCGGCGACATCGCGGCCTCCTGCCCATCCCCCGACCAACGCAACGACCACATTGATGCCACCGAACGTGTCGACCGTTTCCTGCATGAACTTGTCGACCGCTTTGGCGTCGCTGGCGTCGACGCGCCTTAACAGCATGTCTTCTTCGTCGAGATCGAGTTCGTCTTCGAGCTGCTGGGCCTCGGTGGGAAGGAGATAGGTGACACCACATTTGAAGCCGCGGGCGACCAGCATCGGGAGCAGCATCCTGCCCACCGAGCCGGTCCCGCCCGTGATAACCGCCACGTCAGTGCTCATTCGCCGCACGATAGCCTCGGCCGCAGCTGGGCCTTGTAACTTGATACTCCGGGCCGACCGGGCGCGGAGCTGACAAGGACACCGGCGGCCGTATCGGCCTCTGGGAACAGTTTCCTAGCGCTCGAACCCGATCGAAACAGCCTTGAGCTCGCCGAGGAGGGCTGTGGCCGACACCGCCTCGTTCTGGGTTGCGACTCCGCGCGTCGTCACTGCGTCCTTCAGGAGACGGTCGGCGAGCGCAGTCGCCGGGAACGCCGTGGTCCGGGCGAGCGCCGAGAAGGTCCCGTCGTGCAGGTCGACGCATTGCGCCGTCACCTTCTTTCCTCCCCTCTCCGCCCACACCCGAATCAGCACGAGATCGGGTTCACCTCGGGGAAGGTGCTTCCACAGCGCATCGAGGAGAAGCTGTCGGGGAGCGATTGACACGCCATCGATACCGGCGGGCTCCTCATCGAACAGACCGAGTTCATACAACGACCGGAACGTTCGACCGTGGCCTGGGTAGCGCATAGTCTTGTACTCCAGGTTGGTGACGGATTCGCGGTGCCGTTTGGCCATCGTCGACGTGCCGCCCGCGGTTGAGAACGCTTCGAGGGGACCCAACCCCGGCCAGTCGACGGTCTCGAATCGGGTCAGTGGCTCCACCGTCGTGTACTCGCCGTTCTCGATCACCTCGCAGGGTTCCGCGTACTCGTTGATGAGGCCGTGGGGGCTGAACGCGAGTTGGTAGCCGAGGCTTCCTCTCGGTTCCTGGGGAAGCGCTCCCACCCGGATTTGCACCGAGTCTGCGCGGCCTCCCAGATCGGACAGAAGCCCCTCTGCCACGACGTTGGCGAGCCCAGGCGCCAAACCACAGTCGGGGACGATGGCGACGTTTGCGCCTCGCGCCGCGTCGTGCAGCGTCTTCTGCTCGGCGACTATGGACGGATTCCCGCCGAAATCGAGATAGTGGGCTTGGGCCTCGACCGCGGCCTCCGCCAAGCCGAAGCCGAACAGGTATGGCACGGCAGAGATCACGACGTCACGAGCGGCCATGGCAGCGGCCACGTCGGAACGGTTCTCTGCCCGCACCGTCAGGGGCTCGATGCCCAGTCCATCGGCGACAGCCCGGCATCGGGACGAGTCGGCGTCCGCGATCGTCACCGAATGCCCGCGTCGCGCGAGGTCCCACGCGGCAGCAGCGCCAACGATGCCCGCACCGAGAACCAATGTGTTGGCCATGTCAGCGCTTCGCCGTCACGGCGTGATCCTCTTGAACACTTCTGCAGATTCCACACCGGAGGCATGTCCTGCCCGCCTGGCCCAGGCTTCGATCTTGTGCGAGAACGCTTCTCGCGAAGCTTCGTCGCGATCGGCTCCGGCCATCGTCGTCTCGGCCTGCGACGCGTGACACAACAACGCGGCGACTTTGGCCTCGAGCGCCGCCGGCGTGGTCGGTTCGATGTAGTCGGGTTCGTCGGCGGACCACAGCAGCAAAGCGTCGGGCCGGTGGGGGAGCATCTCTTGTTCGGGGAAGTAGTGAGGATCTCGGGCCGCGACGACGCCGTCGACGACTGCAAAACCCGTCACTCGATGATCCGGGTGGAGCTGATAACGCTGCCACGGGTCGTGTGACAGGACGACGTCCGGCCGGTGCCGTCGGATCAATGCGGCCGTCCGCGCCCGGAGGTCCATGCTGTATTCGAGGTCTCCGTCGACGTAGCCGAGGTGCTCGACTACGGAGGCGCCCAGTACTGCGCCGGCACTCTCGGCTTCCTTTGATCTTGTGCTGGCGACGGTCGCGGGATCGGCGTCGGGGTCCCACGTGCCCTTCGAACCGTCGGTGACGATGGCGAACACCGCATCGGCTCCTCGGCTCGTCCAGCGGGCGATCGTCGCCCCGCAGCCGAACTCGATGTCGTCGGGGTGGGCTCCAATGGCGAGAATGCGCCCCGGTGTGTCGATGGAAGGCGGATCATCGTGGAGCGCGTCGTACAGATTGGTGGCCACGGGAGGGATTATGCCCGTACCCATGAGTGCTCCAGATCGGCCGGCCGGTCGACGTCGATGGCGAGACCGGGACGAACGCGCACGTGTGCCCGACCGGCGACGGCTGCGAGATGCCGGAAGAACGAAAGAGGGCCGTACTGGAACGGGAAGGAACGTCCCTTCGACGCGACAACGCTGGTACCGCCATCCTTCGACGGTGCTAACACGGGCCGGTCGTCCAGATGCCGGAAGATTGCCTCGATGTCTTCGGGTCGAATCATCGGGAGGTCGGCGTGGACCACCGCCCACGGTCCGTCCGTCCCGGCGATGGCGAGGGAGGCGGCAGAGTCGAGGCCTCCCTGCCCGGTTTCGGGCACAACGATCGCTTGGTGCTCCGCTGCCCATCGGACGACATATTGATCGTTGGTCACGACGAGCAGACGGGCCCCAGCCGCCGTCGCCGCTTGGGCCACCCCCTGGGCGAGGCCCCGCATCAACCGATGACGTTCGTCCTCACCGAGGATCTCGGCAAGACGCAGCATCCCGTCGAAGGAACGGATGGGGATGACGACAAGCGGCGTTGCGTCGTGATTGGATGGGTTAGCCACGGCGGACGATCGTACCCGTGAACAGGAAGTGTTTGTTCGGGAGACGTGAACGCCCAGGGTTAGGCTGCTCGGGTGCGTCGCAAGACCAAGATCGTCGCCACGATCGGGCCGGCGGTCAGCTCCTACGAGGCGATAGTTGAGCTCATCGAGCATGGAATGGACGTCGCCCGCCTCAATTTCTCCCACGGCGTACATGAAGAACACGCACAGCGCTTTCGCTGGATCCGTGAGGCGTCGGCTGCAGCCGGCAAGCCCATCGCCATCATGCAGGATATCCAGGGTCCCAAGATCCGCGTCGGCACCTTCCCTAGTGGATCGGTGGAACTCACCGAAGGTTCAAGCGTCGAACTCGTTCCCGGCGAAGGAGAAGGAACTGCCGAACAGATTTGCGTCGCCTTCCTCGATGGCGTTCATCTCACGGTAGGAGCACCGATCGTTTTCTCCGATGGCCTCATCACGTTGCAGACCGATCATGTTGAGGATGGCCGCGTCGTAGCGTCAGTCGTATTCGGCGGTGTGTTGTCAGACCACAAGGGAGCTGCCTTTCCGGGGACCCGCATCGACATCCCGGTGGTGACCTCCAAGGATGAGGCGGACCTCAATTTCGGCCTCGATCTCGGGTTCGACATGATCGCTGCCTCCTTCGTGACTCGAAGCCAGGATCTGCGTGCGGTACGCAAGATCGTCGGCGACGTGCCGGTCATCGCCAAGATCGAGTCGGCCATCGGATACGCCAACCTCGACGACATCCTCCACGAAGCCGACGGTGCCATGGTCGCTCGCGGAGATCTTGGCGTGGAGCTCTCGCTGCAGAGCGTGCCGCGTGCTCAGAAAGAGATCCTGCGGCGGGCAAACGCTGCGGGCAAGATCTCCATCACGGCAACCGAGCTGCTCGAGTCGATGACGTCGAACCCACGTCCCTCCCGAGCCGAGGTCACCGACGTATATGGATCCGTTCTCGAAGGCACGGACTGCGTGATGTTGTCTGCAGAGACCGCAGTGGGTGCTTACCCGAATCGGGCGGTGCGGGCCATGGACATCATCTGTCGCGAAGCCGAGTCGAGCCCCGACTTCGAGCGTGCGCCCGATGTATCAGGACTCGACGACCGATCCCGATTTGCCTCCGCCATTTCCGAAGCCTCCGTCGATACGGCCAATCGACTGGGACTCAACACGATCGTTGCCTTCACGGAATCGGGATCGACGGCTCGGTTGCTCTCGAAGTACCGCCCCCGCGCGGACATCTACGCATTCACTCCGAGCGAAACGAGCTATCGCCGGATGGCGGCGTACGGGGGTGTCACTCCGATGATGTTCGAGCGTGAGGAGTCGACGGACGAGATGTTCATGCGCGCCGAAGAACGCCTGCTCGATTTGGGGATTGCCAGACCCGGCGAAGGGGTGGTAATGGTCGCAGGCATCCCGCCCAACCAGCAGGCGACGACCAACATCATGAAGCTCCACGAGGTCGGGACGGCCATCGTCGACGACTTGCAAGGCTGATACCGCCTTTGAGGACTACTGACCCATCGGACTCAGGCGTCGTCGCCTCCGTCGCCGGGATCTCCGCCACCGGGATCTTCGCCACCGGGATCTTCGCCACCGGGATCTTCACCTGAGAAGACACCGACGGTGAGTGTGACGGTCGTGCCCGGCACTGCCTCTTCACCGGCAGGGGGGTTCATGTCGAGCACGATCTCGTTCTGATTCGGATCCTCCGTGACAAGGTCGATTCGTACCACCGCATAGCCGGCTTCGGTGAGGGTCGTGAATGCTTCGTCGGACGTATGTCCCACGAGATTCGGGAGCGGGGCTGGGCAATTCACCGGTTCGCCCGACAGTTCGCAATCGTGGACGGCAGTTTCCTCATTCAGTTTGCGGTAGCGCCAGAAGAAGGGTTCTTCCTGAATCACGGTGCCGTCCGGCATCGTGACGATGCGGGTGACGAAGACGGTGAACCCTATCTTGCCATCCTGTTCGAGTCGCGCCTGGCCCGGCTTCAACGGCCTTTCGCCTTCCTCGGGGACATCACGTACGAGGATCTCCTCGTGCTCTTCGATGTTCTGGCGTTCGGATGTCTCCGATGTGCAGATCTTGCTCCCGTTGTTTCCGAACATCTTCACCGTGATGTCGCGGTCGGTGTACTGCGTCTTGATGATCACGGGAGTGTCGGTGTTGTTGCGGAAGATGACGTCCGGCTTGGGGAATCCGAGAGTGGCCTCGCGCCCCTCCGGGTAGCGGGTGAAATACAGGCTGTGGGGTGTGTGCTCAACGTCTTCGTAGCAACCGAAAAAGACGGCGTTGTAGAACGTCGTTCCGAACTGGCTCACACCGCCGCCGATATTTGCCGGATGATCGCAACAGATGACAACTCCTCCGATGATGGCGGGAGCCGCCTCGAAGCCCTTTTCCTCCGTCCGCTCGCCGACGTGGTCGTTGATGCCCCACGTCGCCCCCGGGAGCACGATGGAACCATCGACGATGTCTGCCATCAGCTGGATGTTGCGGGTTCGCGGTTGCCCCGCTGAGTATCGAGTGGAGAACTCAGACACCAACTCGATATCACCGAAGAACTCCTCGGCCTCATCCGTGGTGAACTCGGGTTTGTCGCCCTCGAGAAGCGGGAACTCGCCGAAACCACCACCCAATGCGGCGTTGTGCAATGACGCCACGACGCCGGGAAGATCAAGCTTGGTCCCGCTGCGGCCTGGGATGATCTCGACTCGGTCCGTGTTGAGGTCGATGGTGTAGGCAGCGTTGACCGGCGGGATCTCGAATTCGTCGCGACGGGGAACGAGAACGGCCGCGATGTATTGATCGTCGATGCTGACATTCACTCCAGGCGGGTTGTCACGAACCTCGACGATCACTGACGCTTCGAGTTGGTCGGTTTCGAACGTCATCAGGAATCCGGTATCGGTACTGCGCAGCGACACCGGATTGTCGATGATTCGGCGCACTTCCTCGACGGCGGCGTCGATGTCTTCGTCCGTCAGCTCCGGGTTCGATGTGACAACCGGGAGTTCGGTGTCGCGCCGTGTCACCTCGCGAAGGGTCTCGAACACGAGCACCGAGGCGCGGTCCTTGTCCAGCGCCTCACCGGCGCGGGGATACTCGGCGAGGACCTCTCCCTGGGACACTTCGACGCTTCCCTCGTAGGCAGGATTGGGGATGGCGTCGGTCTCCCAGATGTCGAGCTGGTTGGCGAGCGCGTCGCCGTCCATCGACACCGGCAAGTCGAGCACGATCGGCGTCGTGAATCCGCCGATCCACGCCGTGAAGCCCGAGATCAGGCCCTCCTCCGAGCGCTGCACCATGGCCTGGTTCACCAGCCGTGTCTCATCGACCGCGAGATCCACCGACTTCGGGGCCAGCTCGTAGCGTTTGCCGTTGACGATGAAAAAAGCCGGTGTCTCTACGAGTTCAGCCTCGTGAGTCTGAACGGCGAGCACTGCGTCGTCTCGCCCCAGGCCCCCGAGCTCGACGCCCGCAACGGACACGTTGCGCGGCACCTCGTCTTCGGAGGCGGCACGGTCGATCCAATACACGCTCAAGGGCAGAAGGAGGATCGCCAGCGGAACAACGGCGAACAGAATCGTGCGGGTTTTCACAGCAGGCTTTTTCAGGCGACGGGCGTCGGATCAAGTGTAGGAACGGGTCTGAGGAATTGACCGCGATGCGTGGTGTTATTCGTCCGGCGGCGGATCGGGTTCGTTGTCGACGCCAACCACGATGTTCACCGTGGAGCCCGCTGCGGCGTATTTTCCGCCACCGGGTGATTGCGACAGCACGACGTCCAGGTTTCCACCCGTAGATTCCTGAGTGGAGATCGACACCTTGAAGCCAGCGGCAGCAAGGGTTGCCTGAGCCGTTGCCGACGTCGTTCCCGTGACTCCGGGCACCTGGATGGGACACTCCTGGCTCGATCCCGGCATATCGCAGGGGTGGACCTCGATCTTGCGCAGGCCACCGCGATAGCGGTGCGTGTACGGCTCGCGCACCACCCTTCCGTTGCCGTACGTGATCACACGGGTCGAGGTAATGCTCCATCCGCCGCCTCCACCGGAGACGACACGTTCGGTTCCGGGAGTGACGGCTTCGTTTGGTTCGTATTTGACCGGCGCCTTGGAGTAGCTGAACCGACCAGACAGCTCGGCCGTACATTCGCGGTCACCGGTGTTGCCGAAGAACTTCACGGTGATGGTGTTGGCGGTATAGGTGTTGCGGATGATCACCGGTGCCTCCGAGTCATTACGGAAGCGAACGTCGGGCTCCGGGAAGCCGAGAGTCGCCTCACGACCCTCCGGGTAGCGCGAGATGACGAGGCTGTGCGGGGTGTGGTCGAGGTCTTCATAACACCCGAAGAAGATTGCGTTGTAGATGGTGGTTCCGTATTGACTAACCCCACCGCCGATGTTCGTCGGCAGGTCGCAGCAGGTCACCTCGCCGCCGATGATCGCGCCATCACGCTTGTATCCCTTGGCGAGCGTGCGTTGACCCACGTAGTCGTTGATCGAGAACTCCTCGCCGGGCCAGACCACGTAGCCATCGATCGTGTCCGCCATGAGTTTGATGTTGTGCACCCGGTTTACGCCAG
>JAUVPA010000117.1 GCA_030598905.1 Acidimicrobiia bacterium | reverse complement strand
GGAGCGCTGCTCGTCGCCATCTTGTTGGGGCTGGTCGTCGGACCGGTTCCAGCGGTGACTGCGCTCGGCAACTTCGTCCTCCGTCATCGTGGCGGCTTGTTCGGCGCCTTTCTTCTCGGTGCTCTCATCTGGCGGCTCACCATCTGGTTCTTCCCGCTGGTGGGCGGTGTTGTGTCGTGGGTGGCGGGGCTGGCGTTTCTCGTCGGGCTGGTGTGGGGAGTCGGAGCATGGCTCGTCGGAGGATGGGAGTTGCGCCGCGGCGAGGCGCAGTCGCTCTCGTTGCTGCCGCCGGCAATGGTCGTTCACGAGGAAGACGTGCCACCGGGGTGGGAGTTCCCCCTGCCGCCGACCGGAGTGGATGCATCGGCCGAGGACGAATCGTCGGTCGGCGCCGAGCCGACATTGGATGAAGAAGCGATACCCGACCCCGTCCCGTTCGCAAATGACGAGCCCAGCGAGCAGGAACAGGACGAACCGAAGCCTGACGACTGGGGCCTCCCCGGCTGAGCGCGCTTCAGTCGTCTGCCAACGGCGCAGCGGCGTAGCTGTTGGCGAGGACCATGACGCTGGCGACGAGCATGACGCCGGCGCCGGCCATGACTGAGAAGAACCCCACTCCGGGGCTGAGAGTGAATTCCGTGTCGATCTGGAGCCACGCGCTCATCTTCCAGCTCGCGTCTGCGAGTGTGAAGGCCGCCACGGCGATGCCGATCCACGAGCCGATCCGACTCGGCCCGATGAAGGCGATCGTGGCGACGCCGACGTAGGCCACGATGACGGCGAAGTAGAGGATCACGTCGTCAGCGCCGAGGGCGTAGTTCTGGAAGAAGGTTCGTCCGCCTCCGCTGCGGTGCCCCAGCTGCTTGTTGAACCACGGCAGCATCGTTATGCCGACGACGACCATGAGTGTGGCGCCCAGGGTGACTACCGCCCACCGACGCTGCCGGGTGATGATGCTGCGGTCGTTGGTCCGGATCGCGGTGGCCATTGTGACAAACCTACTCGGTAGTCGGATGTCCGATATCCGACTATTGCGCCGGAGGCTCACGCCTACTTCCCGAACACCACAAACTCATCGACGCCGAGGTTCACCCGGTCGCCTGGGTCGAGCAGGGGGCGGGGGCCGATACGTGACTGCACTCGTTGGCCACCGGGCAACTCGATGAGCAGCATCTGGTCGTGACCGTAGAACTCGCGATCCACTACGAAGGCGTCTCCGCCGTCATCGGGATAGGGGTGGATCCACTCCGGCCGGATCATGACATCCACGGGCCCTTCCTCCCGTCCGCGATGGGGGAACACGCCAAGAAACGTCTCGACCTGGCCGGTAGAAGCAACACCCTCGATAAGGACGCTGTCTCCGAGGAACGAGGCGACCCACGGGCTGGAGGGCGCCGCATAAACGACATGAGGTGGACCCGTCTGGACGACTCGACCCTCGCGCATGACGGCGACGATGTCACCGACGACCAGGGCCTCTGACTGGTCGTGTGTCACAAAGACCGCGGTCGCCCCGGCGTTCTTGAGAATGATCCGGACATCGCGTCGCATCTTCTCTCGCTGCGGGGCGTCCAGATTGGAGAAGGGCTCGTCGAGCAGCACGACGTGTGGTTCGGGTGCGAGCGCTCTGGCAAGGGCCACTCGCTGCTGTTCACCGCCGGACAGCTCATGAGGCATTCGGTCGGCCATCTCGGCGAGCCCCACCAGGTCGAGGACCTCTCGAACGCGTTCGGCCCGTTGTCCGTTGTCGACACCGTATCCGACGTTCCCGGTAACGGTCATGTGTGGGAAGAGTGCGTAATCCTGAAAGACCATGCCAACCCGTCGCTGCTCCGGGGCGATGTTGACCCCCGGTCCCACGACCGTTCGGTCTCCGATGACCACCGTCCCAGCGTCCGGCATGTCGAACCCGGCGATGACGCGTAATGCGGTTGTCTTGCCCGAGCCGGACGGGCCGACGAGGCTCACAATCGTGCCGACCGGCACTTCCAAGTCGAAGTCGCGCAGCGCCACGACGTCGTCGAAGGCTCGGCTGACGTTGTGGCAGTGGATGGCCGTCATGACACGTATTCCCTATTGCGGATCACGAGAAAATACATCGGCACCGCAGCCACCAACAGCAACACGAGCGCCGATGCTGCAGCACGAGCGTAGAACAGCTCATCGGCTGCCGACCACACGCGCACGGCGAGCGTCGAGAAACCGGTCGGCCGCAGGATCAGCGTGACGGGGAGTTCCTTCATCGTGGTCAGGAAGACGAGAGCTCCCCCTGCCAACAGACCCTTCCAGATCAGCGGCACCGTCACATCGCGCAGTGCCGCGAGGGGGCCCTTGCCGAGGCTCCGAGCGGCCTCCTCCAAGTTTGGGTTCACCTGGAGAAGGGCGGCACGCGCCGATCCGGTTGCCTGGGCGAGGAATATCGCCGCGTACACGACTACGAGCAACGCCAGCGACTGGTACAGCGGTTCGAGGAAGTTGACCGAGAAGAAGACCACGGCGAGCGCGACGGTGATATGGGGCAGCGAGAAGGTGACGTAGACACTCCGCTCGAGCCAGCGTGTTGCCCGATTGGTGTACCGCACGGCAAGTACTGCGATGGGGATCGCAGCAGCAGATGCGACGACCGCCGCAAGTGCCGACGCTACAAGGGATCCACCGACGGCTCCCCAGTCAACGGAGACCGCCATGCCCAAGCTGGCGCCGCGAACGACCCATGCGACCAGCACGGAGACGGGAACCACAACACCGAGGATCACGATGACTCCGAGAAAGGTGATTGCCCCTGCGCGAGCGCCCGGGCGAAGGGTGCGCGGTTGTAGAGGCCGGGATGGACGTTGCGTGTAGTAAGCCGATCTCCCTCGAGTGCGCTCCTCGCCGAAGATCAAGGCGAGGGCAATCAGGATGAGGACAACCGACAACACAGCGGCCGGCGTCCGGTCGAGCCGACCGGAGTACTGGGCGTAAATCACGCGTGTGAATGCATCGAAGCGCATGAGCGACACAGCGCCGAAGTCGGAAAGCGTGTAGAGCCCGACGAGCAGGGCTGCCGCTCCCATGGACGGTCGCAGCTGGGGGAGAGCCACCGTGCGAAAGGCACGCCAGGTGTGGGCGCCCAGCCCGGCGGCGGCTTCCTCGAGCGAGGGATCGATACGACGCAGGGCGGCGGCGGTGATCAAGAACACATAGGGATATGTCGAAAGGGTCAGCGCGACCCACGCCCCACCGAGGCCAGAGGCCACCGGGAGACCGACTCCTGTGAGATCGGCGATCAGGCCTCTCGGGCCGGAGGCGGCGAGGTACGACAGCGCGATCACGTACGACGGGATCACGAGGGGCATTGCCACCAATACACCCCACACGCTCTTCCAGCGCAGATTCGACCGCACCAGGATCCACGAGGCGGCGACGCCGACGATGAGCGAAGTTGTCGTGACCAAAACCACGAGGAGCGAGGACCGGACGAGCAACTCCGCGGTGCGTATCGAAAAGAGAGTCGCCCACGCCGATTCCGTCGCGCCGAGTACTCGCAGGAAGAGTGCGGCGACGGGCACCAGGACGGGGATCAGGATGAGAACAGGGGCGGCCCACAACCACCAGGGCGGCCGCCGAGCGCGCGGGCGCCGTGCGGTCGTCGCCATCTCTTCGGCACCGAGCGGGTCGTTGTGACCCTCGATCGGTGCCTGGACCGTCACTACAGGCCGGCCTCCGTCACGAGATCGGTCGCCCGGTCGAGCACGGTTGCGAGTTCGGAGAGGTTGAGAATCGGCACCGCCAGCGAATCGATCGCAGGTAAACCCTCGTACGGAGAAACACCCGGCCGCAGGGGGTACTCGAATGTCTCCGAGGCAAAGTATTCCTGGGATGCTTCGCTGAGGAGGAATTCGATGAAGGCTCGAGCTGCGGCCTGCTGGGATGAGCTGGCGAGGATTCCGGCGCCGGCGGGCATGACGAGTGATCCCGCCGTTGCCACCTCGAAGAAGTGGTTCTCGGCGACGACATCGCTCAATTCGGCCTTGCGTCGGAACAAGTAGTAGTGATTGACCAGGCCGGTCTCGACCTGGCCCTCGTCGACCGCGGCCACGATGGCGGAGTTCTTCGGGAACGTCGGTGAGGCATTGGCTTTCATCCCCTTCAGCCAGTCGAGCGTCGCCTGCTCACCGTCGAGAAGGATCTTGGCGGCGACGAAGGACAGGAACGAGCCGTTCGTCGGTGCGATGCCGACCCGTCCCTTCCAAACGGAATCTGTGAAACCATCCTCGGTCGTCGGGAGATCCGCCGCCGACACTCTGGTTGCGTCATAGGCCACAACCCGCGAACGGCCCGACGTTCCCACCCATCGACCGTTGCTGTCGGAGAACTGTGCGGGGACGACTTCTAGAAGCTCCGGAGGAAGCTCGGTCAGCAAGTCGGCGAGGGCAACGGCCCCGAGTGACGCCGGATCTTGGGCGAAGAAGACATCGGCGGGGGACCCGCTGCCTTCTTCGAGAATCGTTGCCGCCAACTCGGTAGAACCGGCGTAGCGCACGGCGACATTCACACCGGAATCGTGTTCGAACTGCTCGATGAGGGGACCAACCAGGTCCTCGCTTCGACCGGAGTAGACCGTGATCTTCGACCCTTCGATCGAACCCGCGCCGTCGTCGTTACCGCACGCCGCGGCAACGAGTGTCAGCACAACCACGGCCAGCGCCACCCGCTTCATGACTCTCCTCTTCAGGTTGCTGCCTCTTCAGGTTGTGGCCAAGGTATTACCACTACGACAGTAGTGAGAAATCCTTGACAGATTCTGTTAGGACGACCTGACAACATCGATCGCGTAAGAGGCCGGGACGGGTCGGCCGGTAACCTCGACTCCTCATGACCGTTGAGTACAGCGTCAAGTACCGCGAGTACGCCGAGGCCGTCTGGGAACTCGAGGAAGAGGGAATCGAGCCTATTCAGGCCCGAATCGCCGACTGGCTCGGCGTCAGCCGCGCCTCCGTCTCCGAAATGATGAAGAAGATGGAGGCCGACGGGCTCGTCACCATAGAGCCGATCCAGCTCACGGCCAGTGGTCGGCATCTTGCAGAGGTTGTTGTGCGGAGGCACCGTCTCGCCGAGCGCTTCCTTTCTGAGGTATTGCAGCTGCCCTGGGCCAAGGTGCACGCCGAGGCGGAGGTCTGGGAGACGATGGTCTCCGACGACGTCGAGGCGGCAATGTGGGCGGTGATGGAGAATCCCACGACCTGTCCTCACGGCAACCCCATCCCAGGCGCCGGCTATAAACCACCCAAGATGAAACCCATGGCGGCCATGGAAACCGGAGAGCAACTCCGTCTGGAGCGGATCAGCGAGGAACTCGAGTTAGATGCCGACATGATGGGGTTCCTCGATGACTCCGGCTTGAGACCCGACGCCACCGTCGAGCTCACGCGCAAGGACCCCCACGGCGCCCTGACGGTACGCGTCAACGAAGGCCCACGCGTTGGCGTCGGGGTTTTCGCCGCGGATCGGCTCTTCGTAGCGGTCGATTAAAGACCGCCTTCGGGCTGGCGCCGGCGTCGTCGGACCGTAGCGATCAGCGCCGGTGGCTAGCGGAACAGGTAATACTGAAAGTCCTCGCTCGAGCCGGGGGCGTTTTCATTCACCTCGTCTGGCAACGCTTCCTCCGGGATCCGGAAGGCGATTGTTGACGTGACAAAATTGCCACCGATGGAACCCTGGGCCGTTTGTCCTGCCTGCCACTCGAAACCGCACCCGCTTGCTCCGTTGCACTTGCCGGCCAACGTCTGGATGTAGACAGGAGCAAACGCTTGGATCTGGAAGTTGCCACTCGATCCCGTGTTGAACGGTCCTACTGGTGAGTAGCCCCATCGTGGATTGTGCTGCAGGGCATACAGGAAGTTGTTCGGGTTGTCGTCATCTAGTGTGAAGAGG
>JAUVPA010000005.1 GCA_030598905.1 Acidimicrobiia bacterium | reverse complement strand
GCTGTCCGTGCGTCACATAGAAGTCATGGGAGCAAACCGCAGCGCGCCGATGGCTATTGCCGAATCGGCAGGGCTAGTTGCCGGCCTGCCGACGATGTCCGTCGAGGAGGACGCCATTGCCGCGGCGCTGGAGAACGATCCGTGGATCGAGGCGGCAACCGTCGAAGTCTTGTGGCCCCAGACGGTGCGACTCGTGGTCACCGAGCGCGTCAGCGTCGCGTACGTCGGCGACGGCGAGAGAGTCGTTGCCCTTGCCGCGGACGGAACGGTTCTCGAGCAGCGGCAGGAAGCCCCGGAATCGGTTGCGCTCATCGAGGTGGCGGTCTTGCCTGTCGTCGGCGCTCGAGTGCGATCCGCCGAGATGATCGGCGCCATCGACTTCGTCACGGCACTCGATAACAAGACCGCGGCCGTCACGACGGTGCTCATCGGCGACGCTGTGGTCACCGCCACGGTCGCCGGTCACGAGGTTCGTTTGGGTCGTCCGATCCACATGGCAGACAAGGCGGCTGTCCTGCTCGCCCTCCTTGCCCGCCCGCTCGACGAAGCAGTGGTGGTCGACCTCACTGCCCCGACCCATCCCGCCGTGGCACCTCGCGAAATCCCCCCCAACCCTGAATCTGAGGTAGAGGCTCAGGAAGAGAGCTGAGCGAAGGTTCAACCATTGGACTAACCTTCAGGCAACCCAGAGTCGCAGGAGCCCCGAGATCGGGGCCTCCGGGGGAGCGTGTTCCATGACGATCGAATCTTCGGCCAACCCGAGTACCTACCTCGCCGTCATCAAGGTCGTTGGTGTCGGCGGCGGCGGTGTCAACGCAATCAACCGAATGATCGAGGCCGGTGTGACCGGCGTCGAGTTCATTGCGATCAATACCGACGCTCAGGCGTTGCTGATGTCCGACGCCGACCTCAAGCTCGACATCGGGCGCGACTCAACCCACGGTCTCGGCGCAGGAGCCAACCCCGAGGTCGGGAGAGAGGCTGCCGAAGAACACCGTGACGACATTGAGGATGCTCTGAACGGCGCCGACATGGTTTTCATCACCGCCGGCGAGGGAGGCGGAACCGGGACGGGCGCCGCCCCCACCGTTGCAGAGGTTGCCCGCGCCCTGGGTGCGCTGACCGTTGGGGTTGTCACCCGCCCCTTCGGCTTCGAAGGACGCCGACGGTCCGTCCAAGCCGAACAAGGCATCCAGGCGCTCAAGCAGGCCGTCGACACTTTGATCATCATTCCAAACGAGCGACTCCTCGAGATCGCCGACGAGTCCACGCCTGTCAACGAGGCATTCCGCATGGCCGATCATGTGTTGACCGACGGCGTGCGTGGCATCACCGGACTCATCACCACGCCGGGCCTCATCAACGTCGACTTCGCCGACGTCAAGAGTGTGATGGCGGAGGCCGGGTCAGCCGTGATGGGAGTCGGCTCGGCTACCGGTGACAGCCGGGCGCATCAATCCGCCGAGAAGGCCATCAACAGTCCTTTGCTGGAGACCTCGATGGAGGGAGCACGCGGTGTGCTCGTTTCCGTGTCCGGGCCTGCCGAGATGACCCTGCACGAGGTCAACACCGCGGCGTCGCTCATCGCCGAGCACAGCGACCCGGACGCCAACATCATCTTCGGCGCCGTTGTCGACGACACACTGGGAGACGAAATGCAGGTGACGGTCATTGCTGCAGGATTCGATCGAGACCGGCGTTCGAACGCCGGCTACACGCCTGCTGGCAGCACGAGTTCGGTGGGTCCCTTGCCTGATCCGTTGGGCGGCGACGAAGACGGATTCGAGCAAGACCCCGATGCCACCAGCGACGATCTCGACATCCCCGGCTTCGTCAAGGGATGATCCGCCCGGAGGGATTCCGGGCAGCCGCGTTCGGGTCGGCGTCTGACGGCGATGCCCGAAACGATCGCGCCGTCCGCGAGCATCTCTCACAACGCCTCGGAATCCCGAACCTTTGGGCAACGGTTTCGCAGGTGCATCACAACACGGTCGTTACCGCCAAGGTCCCCGGTCACCTCGGTGAGGCCGATGGGATCATCACGCAAGTCGCCGACCTTCCCGTGGCCGTCGCGACGGCAGACTGTGTCCCCGTCATCGTCGAAGGCGCGGCATCAGTTGTCGTGCTCCATGCAGGGTGGCGCGGCCTTGATGCGGGAATCGTCGCGGCGGGGATCCTTGCGATGAGAGACTCGGGCGACGTCCCGCTCCGCGCTGCCGTGGGACCGGCGATCGGCCCCTGTTGTTATGAGGTCGGCCGGGATGTCGCCGACCGCTTCGCCGGCCATGTCACGGCCACCACCTGGGGCGCACCTTCCGTCGATCTTCCTTCCATTGCGGAAGGTCAGCTCACCGACAACGGTGTGCCGGAAGTGTGGGTCTCGAACAGGTGCACGATGACGGACGACGATCTGTATTCACATAGACGCGACCAGACGAAGGCGCGTCAGGTCGCAGTCACATGGTTGCCTCGCGGCTGAAGGCTGTTCGCAGCCGCATCGAGGCCGCGGCCGAGCGCGTCGATCGCGATCCGGGCGCAGTGACGCTGGTCGCCATCTCCAAGGGCCACTCCGATGACTCCGTGCTCGAGGCTTACGACGCCGGACAACGCGACTTCGGAGAGAACCGCTCCGACGGTTTCGTATCCCGGCTCGAGGCCGACCTTCCCGATGACATCCGGTGGCACTTCGTCGGATCCCTGCAGCGTCGCAAGGTCGCCGACGTGGTCGCCGCTACCCATCTGCTGCATTCCATGGACCGAGAAAGTCTCGGCGCCCGATGGGTCGCCCTCGGCGGAGGGCCGGCGCTCCTCCAGGTGAACGTCTCGCGGGCGCTCCAAAAACATGGTGTCGATCCACGGGATGCGCTCGACATGGCAGGAACTCTCATCGACTCAGGTGTCGACCTCCGAGGCGTCATGGCAATACCTGCGGTTGTGCCTGATCGGGAGGAAGGCCGCTCCGCATTCAACGAGCTGGCCGCACTCCGAGATCAAATTCGCAGGACGCACGCGCCGGTGGCCGACTTGTCGATGGGCATGACTGACGATTTAGAGGTTGGCGTTGAGTGTGGGGCCACAATCGTGCGCGTGGGAAGGGCTATCTTTGGCGAACGGCCGGGCGGCTGACATGTCCCGGCTGCGCGACCAGCGACCGATCACCAGATCAACAGGGACGTGACGACGATGGCATCGATGTGGCAGAAGACACTCTTCTATCTCGGGCTGGTTGACGACGAGCAGGATCAAGCCGCAGCAGCCGGTGCGGCCGCTGCTGAACCAACGGTCAAGCCCGTCGCGGCTGAGCCGGCTTCCACTGCGCCACGACAAGTCCAGGCACGCCCACCGGGAACGGTCGCGGGCCGTCGTGTCGAGCCTCCGTCGTCGAGCAAGCGCCGTGTGTCGGGAACTCCCGAGTATGCCGAGGCCGGTGTCTACATACACACGGCATCCGATGCGCGAACCTACGTCCGCAGCGATGCCGAGAGCGAGATCATCGTGGCCCGGAATTTCTCCGACGCACAAACGCTGGCCGACGGGATCCGAGCGGGACGCGCCGTCGTCCTGGATCTTCGATCGACCGAGCCGGAGATGGTGCGCAGGTTGGTCGACTTCACGTCGGGCCTCACCTATGCGCTCGATGGCAAGATGGCAAAGATCAACCAGGGTGTGATCCTGGTGACTCCACCCGGCGTGAGCGTCAGCCTTGCCGAACAGGACCGGCTCGCCGCGCTGGAATTGCTCGACCGCAGCGACGCCTGATGGCGGTCATTTGTTGGGTCCTCAGGATGGGAATGTTTGCCATCCTGGCTTGGATCATCCTGAGCTACGTCGTCAACTTCGGCCGAGTCCCGTGGGGACACCCGGTACGAAGGATTTATGACGCTCTCGCCAAGGGCATCGATCCGCTTCTGCGGCCCATCCGTGCCGTCGTGCCGGCCGTCCGGATGGGCGGCGCAGCCCTCGATCTCTCTCCGCTGATACTCATCGTCGGTATGAGCATTCTGCTTCAGATCATCTGCTGAGCGAGATCTCCAGGCGCACGGGTTCGCCGGCGACGTCGGTTTCGCCATCCACCACGGCGTGACCCTGCACTATCGACACCGCCAGTACCTCGCCTGCAATGAGGTCGCCATACCCGGCGAAGGCCGCTGCCACGTCCTTCGATGCCGACTGCCAGATCACGTTGATGCGGTCGGTTACGTTCAAGCCCGAGGTCCGGCGTAGTGCTTGGATCCGATTGATCAGCTCTCTGGCGAGACCCTCGATGCGAAGGTCTTCGCTGATCTCGGTGTCCAGGGCGACGGACATCGGTCCATCGGTGGCGACAACCGTTCCCGCCCGCGGCGTGCGAGAGACCACCACGTCGTCGACGGTGATGTCTTCGCCGGCGAGCGTCTTCGTATCGCCGTTGAGCAGCGCCGCGACGTCCTCGTGGCTCATCGCCTCGATCCCGGTGGCGACCTCGCGCATTCGCTTGCCCAGCCGCGGTCCGAGTGCCCTGAAGTTGGCCTTTGCCGCCAAATCCACGATGCCCTCCTCGTCGGCGTGCACCTCGAGATCACGAACGTTCAACTCCTCGGCTATCAAGTCGCGGTGTGTAGAGATCGCCGAGACGACATCCGAATCTCGCGTCACGACCGTTACACGAGGCAGAGGCTGGCGAACCCTCAGTTCCGAACGCTTCCTCAGGCCACGGCCCAGATTTACGACGGACCGCACCGAGGCCATGGCGTTCTCCAGCGGCTCGTCGATCATGAGCGCGTCGGCGACCGGGTAATCACACAGATGCACCGACTGTGGGCCTTCGGCGTCTAGCGGACGAGCCAGGTTCTGGTACAACTCCTCTGTGACGAATGGGAGGACGGGCGCCGCGACGATCGCGAACGTCACCAGGACCTCGTGGAGCGTGGCGAAGGCGGCCAGCTTGTCCCCCTCATCCCCTCCTCCGCGATGGGACCAGAAGCGCCGACGCGATCGCCTGATGTACCAGTTCGTGAGGTGTTCGACGAAGCCGATCACCGGTGGGATGAACGAGTAAAGCCGGTAGGCCTCCATCTCCTCGTTTACGTCGCGGATGAGGCTCTGCAGGACAGAGAGGATCCAGCGGTCGATCTCGGGTCGGTCGGCGACGGGGGGCGCCGACACTAGATCCGCGGCGGTGATTCGATCGGCTTCGGCGTATGTGGTGAAGAACGAGTAGGCGTTCCACAGCGGGAGCAAAACAGAGCGAACGACGTCGCGGACTCCGGTCTCCGAAAAGCGCAGCGGATCGGCACGGACGACCGGCGAGTCGATGAGGTACGCCCGCAGCGCATCGGCGCCGAACTCGTCGAGGACGTGACTCGGGTCCGGGTAGTTTTTGAGGCTCTTCGACATCTTGCGGCCGTCCTCTGCCAGGATCATTCCGGTAACGACGCAGTTATCGAAGGGCGCTTCGTCGAAGATCGCCGTCGAGAGGATCAGCAGCGTGTAGAACCACCCGCGAGTCTGATCCAGGCCCTCCGCAATGAAGTCGGCCGGGTAGTTGCGCTCGAAGCGATCCTGGTTGGAAAACGGATAGTTGACTTGGGCGAAGGGCATCGAGCCCGAGTCGAACCACGTGTCGAGGACTTCCGGAGTCCGCCGCATGGTGCCTTCACACTCCGAGCACGGGAAGGTCACTTCATCGGCGAAGTGTTTGTGCAGGTCGTCGAGAAGCACACCGGACCTGGCCTGGAGCTCCGCTCGCGATCCGAAACACTCCTTCTGGTCACACCCGTCGCAGAGCCAGATCGGGATCGTCGTGCCCCAATACCGATTGCGACTGATCGCATAGTCTTTGGCGTCTTCGAGCCAGTTACCGAAGCGGCGGTCCCCCACGTAGTCCGGTACCCACCGAATACGCTCGTTGAGGTCCACCATCCGTTGTTTGAACTGTTCGACAGCGACGAACCACGTCGGTATCGCCTTGTAGATCAGCGGTGTGTCCGTGCGCCAACAGAACGGGTAGGCGTGTGTGATCCGCTCCGACTTGACCAGAGCGCCTCGCTCGCGCAATAGCTCGATGAGGCGGTCGTCTGCGTCCTTGACGTGGACACCTGCGACGTCGGGGACTTGTTCGGTGAAGAGGGCTTCGCGGTCGACCGGATCGACAAAGGCGCTGATTCCTTGGTCCCGGAAGGTGTTGAAGTCGTCCTCGCCGAACGCAGGCGCCATGTGAACGAGACCGGTTCCTTCCTCGGTTGTCACCGAGTCCGACGCAATCACCTCAAAGGCGCCCTCGGAGCGAAGAGCCGCGAAGTAGTCGAATGCCGGCTCATAGACCGTCCCGAGAAGGTCGGTGCCCCGCGCAGACTCGACGACCATCGGCTGGTCCGGCCAAACCGACGCCAGCCGATCCTCAGCGATCCAGTAGTGGTTGCCGTCGTCGGCAACGCGCGCATAGTTGATGCCTTCACCGACGGCGACACCGAGGTTGGACGGGAGAGTCCACGGCGTAGTCGTCCAGATGAGAAGGTAATCACCCTCTACGACAGGACCGTGGTCGGCCTCGACGCGAAGCCGAACGGTGATCGAAGGATCGTCAACCTCGCGGTAGCCCCCGAGGTTGACCTCGAAGTTCGAGATTGGGGTCGTCGCCCCCCAGGAATAAGGCATCACCTTGAAAGCGCGGTACACGTATCCCTTGTCCCACAGCTGCTTGAGGCCCCACCACACCGACTCCATGAACTCGATGTCCATCGTCTTGTAGTCGTTGTCGAAATCGACCCACCGACCTATGCGCGTGGTGATCTCTTGCCATTCGCCCGTGATGTTCTGGACCGCGGCGCGGCACGCCTCGTTGAACGCGGCAACTCCATACTCCTCGATCTCTCGCGGTCCGGATACACCGAGCTGTTTTTGGATCTCCATCTCGACGGGGAGCCCGTGGGTATCCCATCCGAACCTGCGCTCGACTCGATAGCCGCGCATCGTCCAGTAGCGAGGCACGATGTCTTTGACGACTCCCTGGAGGATGTGCCCGTAGTGGGGTGATCCCGTGGCAAAGGGCGGCCCGTCGTAGAACGTGTACTCGCGGTCGATCGGTCGCATCTCGACGGAGCGAGCAAAGGCGTCGATCGACTCCCAGAAGCTGAGTATGCGCTCATCGAGCTGGGGGAAGTCGACTCCGGGTTCGACTCTGTTGAAGGTGCTGTCGTTCACGTTTTCGGCTCCGGGTGGCTGCTGTTTCACCGGGACGGGGTTTTCCGCGGTACCACCCGGTTTGCCGGCACGATGCCGACCGCTTCGTTCGCTCCTCTGTCGGGGGAGATCCCGGCGGGTTCTACTTCCGATCGATACCCGTAGCGCTCCTGTGGAAGCGCGCCCATGTCGGTCGGTTTCCTCCCGCGGCTCCGAGGTGATTGCCCCATCGCGGCCTTGCGACCAGGGTACTACCCATGGTTGCCCTCGCCGATCATCCCGACGGCACGCTCGTGACCGTTTGGGTCGTCCCGGGAGCGAAGCAGACTGAGATCGTCGGCACATATGGAAACGTGGTGAAGGTGCGTGTGACCGTACCCCCCGAAGGGGGCAAGGCGAATGCTGCCGTCGAGAGGCTGCTCTCGGACGTCTGCGGAGGAGACGCCCGTCTCGTTCGGGGTGCCACCTCGCGACGCAAGACGCTTCTCGTCAGGGGTGTCGCCTCCTCTCATGTGGAAGCGGCTCTCTTGGGTTGACGATGGTGTCCGTGGTGGATTACCGGAGTGGCCGGCTTTCGGCACTATCTTCCATGCCTGGCTTGGAGGGCGAATGGCCAGGGAATTGGCGAAGTCGACACTCGACAGGCTCACTTGCAAGCTCGGTGACGAGCGAAAGCGCCTCGAGACGCTCATCGACCACTTCGAGCGAGAGCGAGAGGCGAGCCGGCTGGCAGAATCGTCATCGGAACACAACGCAGATCCCGAGAATGCAGACGGTGGCTCGCTCGCCTTCGAGATGGAGATGGATTTGTCCATCCAACAGAACGCCAATGAGTTGCTCGACAAGGTGAAACATGCACAGGATCGCATGGAGAAGGGCGTTTACGGCACATGCGAAGTGACGGGGAAACCGATCCCGGTAGCGAGGCTGGAGGCGCTCCCGTACGCGACAACCGTGGTAGAAGCCGCCGACCGCGTCTGACCGATCGCTGGCTCGCCTTTGTCGTCGCCGCGTTCGTTGTCGCGCTCGATCAAGCAACCAAGGCATGGGCCATCGAGAGGCTGTCGGATGGCTCGATCGTGATGATCGACGGGTTCCTCCGCCTGCACCTGACCACGAACACGGGCGCGGCGTTCTCTCTCTTTCAGAACAGCGGGCCGCTCATTGGGATCATTGCAATCGGGGTCGTCGTGATGATCTTTGTCGTACTCGGTGACGCCTCGAAGAGAATCGAGGCGGTCGCTCTCGGGATGGTTCTCGGCGGAGCAGTCGGCAACCTCCTGGACCGGGTGTTCCGCGGAAATGGCTTTCTCGATGGCGCGGTCGTCGACTGGATCGATTGGTGGTGGATCCCGACATTCAACGTCGCCGATGCGGCGATCACATCTGGCGTTGCGCTCCTCCTGATCGCCACGTTCATCCGCAGGTAGCGATGGTGGAATATTCCGTACCGACCGCCCTCGGCGGCGAGCGTGCCGACCGGATTCTCTCTACCGTTGCCGGGATCAGTCGCTCCGCTTCCCGACGTTTGTTCGACGACGAGTTGGTCACGTCCGGCGGTGCGCTTGTGGCGGCTTCCGAGCGGCTCGATGCCGGAGTCACCATGACTGCTTCGATCGAGGACAAAGATCCGGTCATTGGACCCGACGCCAGCGTGCCCTTCGACGTTGCTTACCTCGACAGCGATGTCATCGTGATCGACAAACCCGCCGGCGTCGTGGTTCATCCCGGAGCGGGCGTCGTCGGAGGGACGCTCGCCTCAGGCCTGATCGCCCGCTACCCAGAGCTCGGCGACCTGCCCGACGAGGCACGGTGGGGCATCGTTCACCGCCTCGACAAGGACACGTCGGGACTTCTCCTCGTGGCACGAAACGCCGATGCACACCGCACCTTGCAGGACGCTTTGCGTTCGCGGACGGTTGGAAGAGAGTACGTCGCACTCGTGTCCGGCCTCTTCGATAGCGCCACCGGCACGATCGAGGCACCGATCGGTCGTGACCCCGCCCACCCGACGAGAATGACTGTGCTGCGAAGTGGCCGTCTGGCAGCGACGCGCTATCGAAGGCGCGCCGTATGGGACTCGCACAACCTCACATTGTTGGACGTGACACTCGAGACAGGGCGGACGCACCAGATCCGGGTGCATCTGCGCGCCATCGGCCATCCCGTGGTGGGTGATCCGCAGTACGGCAGGCCAGGTGCGCCGGGTGATCCCGGGCGAACGTGGCTCCATGCGACAGGCTTGTCGTTCGATCATCCAGCAACCGGTGAGCGCCTGGAGGTGAGGTCGCCGCTACCGGACGATCTTGCCCGGTCGCTTCACAGCCTCGGGCCGCCCTCACGCGGCGACCTACCTGTAGATTGACGGCAGCCGAGGAGAAGCCGCTGACCGTCCACTATGAACCGCTGTCGCCTCTCGATGCGTCCTTCCTTGCTCTCGAGTCGAGGACGACTCACATGCACGTCGGCGCCATCGCGATCTTCGAAGTCGGTCCGTTGGCGCGCGGGGCAGGCATCGACATCGACTTGATCAAGATGCACGTTGCGTCGAAGCTCGGAATGATCCCCCGCTATCGGCAGCGCCTCGCCCGAGTTCCCGTTGACGGTAAACCGGTGTGGGTTGACGACGAGCACTTCAACCTCGACTACCACGTTCGGCACTCGTCACTACCTCGGCCCGGGAGCACGGACCAACTCAAACAGCTGGCGGGACGGCTGATGTCCCAGGCGCTCGATAGGGAGAAGCCGCTGTGGGAGATGTATGTGATCGAGGGCATCGAAGACGACAAGTTCGCTCTCGTCTCCAAGGTTCACCACTCGATGATCGACGGAGTTGCCGGTGTCGATCTCATGGCCGTTCTCCTGAGTCTGATGCCGTCCGACGAGATCGACGAAGCCGAGCCGTACGAACCTCGTCCGGTACCGAACGGGACCGAGCTGTTCGTTCGTGAGACCTCGCGGCGGATCACGTCGGCCGTCGCGTCGGTGGCCAACGTGACGTCGCTTCTCGGAGAGGTCGAAGGGATGCGCGACGACGTGATACATCGGCTGCGTGCTGTCGGAGCTTCTCTGTCGTCGGGATGGCTCATACCGACCGGTAAGACGCCCATCAACGGGGAAATCGGACCCAATCGAAGTTTCGACTGGCTCGACCTGTCGCTCGACGACGTCAAGTTTGTCAAGAACCAGTTAGGAGGGTCGGTGAACGATGTCCTCCTTGCCACGGTGGCCGGAGGCGTACGCGATTTCCTGCTCGCGGAGCGGGGTTTTTCGGAGGATGACCTCGCCAAGCTCGACTACCGAGCGATGGCGCCCGTGAGCGTTCGTACACAGGATCAGCGGGGCGCGATGGGAAACCAGGTCGCCATGTGGCTTGTCACACTGCCCGTAGGTGTCCAAGACCCCGTCGACCGCGTGCAGCACGTCCGGAAGCAGACGATTCATCTCAAGAAAACGAACCAGGCTCTCGGTGCGTCAACGATCGTCCAAACGGCGACGGGTGCACCTGCGACGCTGGTGTCTCTCGGAGCCAGGCTGGCGGCAAACGTTCGTCCGTTCAACCTGACCGTGACCAACGTGCCGGGCCCACAGTTTCCCCTGTACCTGCTCGGCTCGCGGCTGCTGGCGACCTACCCGCTCGTTCCGCTGTGGCAGAGCCATGGAGTCGGTGTTGCTCTGTTTTCCTACGATGGCACGGTCCACTGGGGCTTCAACGGCGACTTCGACCTCATGGCGGATCTGCCGGCGTTCGCCGCCTCCATGGATTCGGCGTTCTCACAGATGCTCAAGTGTGCCGAGAACGTCGCCGAGAGCGGCACCGAATCCGACGACGATGACGCCGACGAAACTCCGAATCAAGGCCCTGCTCCGAAGAAACGACCTCCGATGGGTACCCGTTGAGTGAGCATCTCCCGGAAGCGACGCAGCGGTTCCTTGCCGCGTCCGCTGATCTTGACTTGATCATCGAGCCCATCGTGTTTCCTGATGGGACGAAGACGTCGGCCGATGCCGCCGCCGCCGTGAACTCCGACTTGTCGCAGATCGCCAAGTCGCTTGTGTTCATGGCAGATGACGAGCCTGTGATCGTGTTGATGTCGGGTGATCGCCGCGTCGATACGGACAAGGTAGCTGTCGCTCTCGGGGCCGCCGAGGTGCGACGTGCGAGCCTCGAGGAATGCCGCGACGCGACCGGTTACGCGGCTGGGGGAACACCCGCCTTCGGCCACCCCCTTCCGCTGACCGTGCTGGCGGACGAGTCGCTGAAGCGCAACGAAGATGTGTGGTCTGCTGCCGGCACACCGACGACGGTCTACCCAGTGAATCTCGATGCTCTGGTCACTGCGGCCGAGGCGCGCTGGGCCGACATAGCCGAGTAGCCACTGACCTCTTCGCCTACGCACGGCGGTGCGCCTCGGAAACGCGATCGGATGACTGCTCCTGCCGGCCGGCGTCATCGCCCTTACCAGCCCGGCGGTGATCTCCATCCTCGGTCTGCTCCCCGCCGCCGGTGTGATCTGGTTGTGGAATTACACCCGGCCGGCACGCCCAGGTCGCACGTTTCGGATGCTCGGCGGGACCGTGGCAGTGTGGATGCGGTGTTGGCTGGGTGCTCAGTGCCCCTCGCCGTTAGGGCGATGGGCCGCCGACAAGAAGTGAACTTGTGATGTGGGCAATACGGTGGTGTCGCCTGCAGAGCAGGCACAGATTCTTGAGGTTGGTATCTCCACCTCGTGCCCAGTGGATGATGTGGTGGGCGTCACAGAACCGGGCGGGCATGCCGCAGCCGTCCCAGGTGCAGCCCTCGTCGCGGATCACCAGGGCGCGACGCAGGGCGGGTGAGACGGTCCTCGTGCGTCTTCCCACGTCGAGGACTTCGGAGGGTCCGCTGGTGACGATGCGGCTGATCGAAGAGTCACAGACAATCCGCAACGCGTCGCGTGAGGTCATCACGGTCCCATCATCGAACTCGGACCGGCCCTCTCCGGTGGTTAGGCGTTCAATGTCGACGACCAGGGAGATGTGGGGCTTCTCGCCACCGGTTTGGGGAGTGTCGGCCGTGTCGAGATAGTGGAGGCAGATATTGACAAGGGCGTCAACGCGTTTCTGCGCCGTGGTGCGCGGGTCGTCGGTAGATCTGTTGGCGGCGTCGACCTCAGCAGCGATTGCCGTTTTCACCGTTGCGCCTGATTCGGGATCGAGTTCGCCATCGACGCGGATCATGTCGAAGAGAGGGGAGATGTGGAGGCGCCGCCGGGCGAACCGTTCCTCTGCGTCTACTGCGGCGGCTTCGGCGTCAGCAGCGCCCATCCAATAGTCAATGGCCGTTGAGAAGTTGCGAGGTGACAGGTCCTTGCCGTTCTCCACGAGGGTCTTCTCGTCTCGCTTGAACATCTCTTGGTTTCGGGAACGGGCTTTGACCAACTGACGTACCGCAACGAGGTCCACATCACCTGTTGCGAAGGCCTCCGACGTGAAGGGCATGTGGACCAACGCCCGTGCCACGACGACGGAGTGTTTGGCACGTCCCCACGCCAGTCGGCACTTGTCGCCGAGCCACGCTGCCATAGACCCATACCCGTGGAGGAGAAACGACTTGCGTGTATCCAATTCTGCGACGAGGCGGTGCCACTCGGCATCGAGCCGAATACGCAGTCGCTGCATCTCGATCACACTGTGTTCTAGTTGATCGTCGAACAGCCGATCCAAGTCCTGGGAAGTCAGTCTCCCTGTCGCCTCGTGGAGGTCTTTGATCGACTCGAGGTGTGAGTCGAACATGGCGCCATCTTCTCAGATGTCGCGGACAGAATCGAGGGTGGCCTGTGGATCTTTCTCGGTACGACTTCTGGCAAGGCGAACACGACTTAGTGCGATTCGTCCCTAGCCCCCCGATGCCGCCGCAACTCTTCTTCCTGGGAAGCCAGCGCAACCCAGGATCGAATGGCGTCTTCGACACCAAGACGTGGGAGTGGGAGCCATCGCAAGCGCACGAAGAAGGTGTTCGGGGTATGGCCCTGTCTCCCGACGGATCGATGCTGGCGACAACGGGTGAGGATGATTTCGTCAGGATTCGGAATCTTTCCGACCGCGATCTGCTGGACAAGATCCCGGCCGACTTTCCTTCCGACGCGATGTGGATCGACGGAGACTCCATGGCGATCGCGCTGGCTGATGGGGCGCGGTGGCGGGTGGTGACGCATAGCGAGGCCGTCCTCCTCGAGTAAGCAAGAGCGGTTGCGACTCGGACCTTCACCGACGAAGAATGCTTGTACGGCATCGATCCCTGCCCAACCCTGACTGATCAGCCGAAGAACGTCGTAGCGGTCGCGTAGGTGTCTTCGTCCACGCCGCGGATGCCGCTCGTTGCTTCCTCGAGGGGCACGGCGACCATTGCCGTGCCGCGTAGCGCAACCATGACCTCGGTCAGACCATCGAGGGCAAAGTCGGCGGCGGTGACACCGAAGCGAGTCGCCAGTACTCGGTCGTAAGCGGTCGGTGAACCACCGCGCTGGATGTGACCGAGCACCGTGACTCGGGACTCGAACGTTGTCATGTCCTCTATGGCGGCGGCGATCTGGTAACCAACCCCACCCAGACGTTCGAAGCCGAACGCATCCGTCTTCTTCTTCGGGGGGTCATAACCAGGTGGGGGGACAACACCCTCGGCCACGACAACGATGGAGTAGTGCTGACCACGGCGGTGACGCTTGCGGATCGTCGCGATGACCTCATCGATGTCGTACTCGAACTCCGGGATGAGGATGGCGTCGGCACCTCCGGCGATACCCGCGTATGTGGCGATCCAGCCCTTGGTTCTTCCCATCACCTCGACCACGATCACGCGATTGTGGGACTCGGCTGTGGTCGTCAGTCGATCGATGGCGTCGGTCGCCACTTGCACGGCGGTGTCGAAACCGAAGGTCATATCGGTGCCGATGATGTCGTTGTCGATCGTCTTCGGCACGCCGATCACGGGAAGGCCCTCTTGGGCGAGCTGCAGTGCCGAACGAAGGGTGCCGTCGCCTCCGATCACGATCAACCGGTCGATGCCGTTGCGCTGGATCGTCGACGTACACGAGCTCAGGCCTTGCCCATGTACGTACGGGTCCATTCGCGACGTTCCGAGCAGTGTCCCGCCCCTGCCAAGGATGCCTCTCACAGAGTCGCGATCGAGTGGCATGGTCGAACCTTCCATGAGGCCCTCCCAGCCGTTGCGGATTCCCACGACCTCAGCATCTCGCTCGACGGCGCGCGCCACGACGCCGCGCACAACGGCGTTGAGCCCCGGGCAATCACCGCCCGCGGTGAGGACACCGATGACACCCATCAGTAGAGGAACATGGGTTTGCCGGTGACATGACGCACCTTGGGCCGATAGGCGTCGAGGTCGTAGAGCTCGTCCACGTCGACGCGTTTGACGCCTTCACGCGTCACCGAAATCGGCACGGCCGCATAGGTCCCATTGCGGAGCGCGACCATCCGGCCGGATGCACCTTCGATGGCCAGGTCGGCGGCCATGACTGCGTAGTTGGTGGCCACCATCAGGTCGAGAGAATCGGGACGGCCCGAACGCATCAGGTACGCGACTTGCTGATAGATGATGTTCTGGCCCGTCTTCTCCTTGAGGAGCTCACCGGTATGCAGGCCGATGCCGCCGAGTTTGCGGTGTCCATAGGCGTCCTCCTCACCGCCCAACACCATGTCACCGCTACGGATCGTTGCCCCCTCCGACACAGTGATCATCGCGTAGTTGGACGGGTTGGCCGCCTTGTCCTCGAGCACCAGCTCGGCCAGCCGGTCGGCATCGAAGGGCACTTCCGAGATCAGGGCCCGATCGACGCCGGCGAGGTAGGCCGTGATCAGCGATGTCTCGCCGCTGTAGCGACCGAACAGTTCGATGACCGCGATCCTCTCATGGCTGCCGGTGCTGGTACGGAGGTTGTTGATGAACTCGACTCCTCGGGTCACGGCTGTGGAAAACCCGATGCAATAGTCGGTGCCGTGCACGTCGTTGTCCATGGTCTTGGGAATGGCGATGACGGGCACACCCTCCTCGTGTATCCGCAGCGCGTAAGACAGCGTGTCGTCGCCGCCGATGGGGATCAATACGTCGATTCCCTGCGCCTCGAGGACACTCAACACATGTTTCGTCAGGTCGTGAGGACCTTCGCCCGTGATCTCGGCGGCAAGGAACGGTGGCACCTCTTCGGTGCGGACGCGACCCGGGTTGGTCCGGCTGGTGTGGAGCACGGTTCCTCCGGTCCGGTCGATGGTGCGGACGGTCCCCGGGGTGAGGTCGATGAAGTTGGCGGCGGTCGTCGCAGGGTCGTCGTTGCTCGTGTACAACAAACCTGCCCAGCCACGACGGATGCCGACGACCTCATGGCCTCCATCCGCTACGCGGTTGACGACGGCCTTGATGCTCGGGTTGAGGCCGGGGACGTCGCCGCCACCTGTGAGGATTCCGATCTTGATGGCTGACTCCAATCGCGGGCCGCGGAGGATAGGACGGCCCCTTTCGGGGCGGGTATCGGGCATCGGGCGTAGGGGGGCCGTTCATACGCGCTCCCGGTATGGCGGCGTTACCGGCGCGTGCGAGATCCGATTCCTGACACCGACACCTGATGCCCTCCTTTTCGCGATGTGGCGAAGTCCCATGTGCCATGATTACATTCGTGTAGTTCTCTCTTCCAGCCAGGCCAATGACCGACAGCTTCGCCCACCTCCACGTCCATTCCGAGTTCTCGATGCTCGACGGCGCCGCCCGTGTCGACGAGCTCGTCGAGGCGGCAGCCGCCGATGGCCAACCGGCAGTTGCGGTCACCGATCACGGTGCGCTCTACGGTGTCGTCGACTTCTACCGCGCAGCCAAAAAGACCGGCATCAAGCCGATCATTGGGATTGAGGCATACCTGACGCCCGGATCTCGGTTCGAGCGACCGAGCCGCAGAGACGATGTTCGCTACCACATGACGATGTTGGCGGAGAACGAAACGGGCTACCGCAACCTGATGAAGCTGGCCAGCAAGGCGTATCTCGACGGCTACTACTACAAGCCTCGGATGGACGCCGATCTGTTCTCCGAGCACAGCGAAGGGATCATTGCCACGTCGGGATGCCTCGGAGGTCACGTTCCGCAGCTGTTGGCGCCCGACGCCTCGAGCGAAGAGGGAAACCTCGGACAGGCACGCAACTACGAGGCCGCGGTGGCAGCGGCCGCGATGTATCAGGACATCTTCGGCAAGGACTCGTTTTTCATCGAGATCCAGGACCACGGCATTCCGGCGCAGAAAAACGTCATGCCGGATCTGCTGGCGATCTCGCGAGACATCGGCGCCCCACTTCTCGCCGCCAACGACAGCCACTACACCTACGCCCATGAAGCTGAGGCCCACGATGTCCTCCTCTGCATCCAGACGGGCGCCAACAAGAGCGACACCAACCGCTTTCGATTCGAGTCCCAGGACTTCTATCTGAAGTCGTCCCAAGAGATGCGCGCCCTTTTTCCCGGAGCCGAGTATCCGGGAGCAACCGACAACACACTCCTGATTGCCGAGCGCTGCTCCGTCGATCTCGAGTTCGGGAACATCCTCCTTCCCCAATTCCCTGTGCCCGAAGGCCAGGATGAGGACTCCTACCTGCGCGATCTCGTGTACGAGGGAGCGCAGCAGCGCTACGGCGAGTTGACCGAGGAGATCCGGGGCCGCATCGACTACGAACTCCGGGTCATCGGCGACATGGGGTTTGCGGCGTACTTCCTCATCGTGTGGGACCTGATCAGCCATGCACACAGGCGGGGAATCCGTACCGGGCCGGGCCGGGGGAGCGCCGCCGGCTCGATTGTCGCCTACTGCCTAGAGATCACCAACCTCGATCCGCTGGCGTACGGCCTGATCTTCGAGCGGTTCTTGAACCCGGGTCGCCGCCAGATGCCCGATATCGACATGGACTTCGACGAGCGCTACCGCAGCGAGATGATCACCTACTGCGCCGATCGCTACGGCTCCGACCACGTCGCCCAGATCATC
>JAUVPA010000083.1 GCA_030598905.1 Acidimicrobiia bacterium | reverse complement strand
GATGTGGTTCGTCACGAAGGCGCGGATGCGGTCGAGCGCCGAACCCTCCTCGAGCTTCGAGCGCTCCAGGTTGATGAGACCACCTTCATGGACCTGTTGGATGATCTCGAACAGCAGGTCATCCTTGGACTTGATGTAGTAGTAGAGGCTTCCTTTGAGGATGTCGACGGCCGCGGCTACGTCCTGAATGGACGTTGCCGCGTAGCCCTTCTCATTGAAGATCTCTGCTGCGGCGTCGATGATTTCCTGACGCCGGTCTGTCCCTTCGGTCCGCTTGTTCGCTCTTGTGGTTTCGGTCACGTTCTCCCTCCGGTCAGGTGGTAGCCGGCACGCGTATCTCGAGGTCTCTTCGCCTCATCGGGTCGACGTGGAGAAGTGCCGCCATCTCTTCATCGGTCGGCGCCATCGTGGTCTCATGTTCGCCGATATCGAGATCGAACCCCGTTCTCTCCCTGACCTCGTCGGCGCTGCTCCATGGGTGAATACTTGCCAAACGCGGCCTCGGCCGATCGAAGGCGATCACGGCGAGGTCGGTGATGAGCCCTGTTACGCCGTGCGTCTTGTATGGCCCGTTCGGCCATCCCGTGCCCGAAGTCGTGACCCAACTCACTCGCTCAGGAAGGTTGCGGGGCCGATGGTCCGGCAGGTATGCCACAACCCGCGAGAGGAGCTGAGGAACGTCCGCCGTCGCCAGTCCGCCGGCGAACCGGACGGTCGGTGCTTCAACCGGACCGATCCGGCTCGTGTTGAGATTGCCCAGGCCGTCCACCTGTGCGGGACGGAGGAACTGGGTCGTCATGGCTTGGCGTTCCGCCATGTCCATCGAGTCGAGGTGGCTGATGAATCCAGACGCAGTCCCTACGGCGGCGGTGGGTCCACCAAGCCACACCTCGACATCGCCATCGATATTCAGTGTCCCGCCGGCAAGGACGGCGACCGTTCCGCTGTTGAGTCGGCGCGCCGCGACGGACGATACGAGGGCCATGGGTGTCCCCAGGCCCACTCCAACGAAGTCTCCCGGACCCAGAGTGCGGGCAAGAGCAACGGCCATCAGATCGGCAATGGCTTCTCTGGTCGGAGGCATCACACCACCGCCGAGCCCGTCAGCGTTGCCGTGTCTCCACCGGTGAGAACGTAGCGGGCAAGGGCCTCATGGTCGGCCTCGATACTGGGAGGCGCGCTCGTGGGCCAGGAGCCCTTGGGGAAGGGGAGCACCGCATCGATCTCGAAGGAGTGGAGCACCGTCAAGTCAGGCTCGGATCGCACCGTGGCTTCCGGAACGATCTCCTCGACGGAGACGACGACGGTGCGGGCGGCATGGGCAGCGAGGATGTCCACGTCCCAGAGGTGCTGGCGGGGAGCAGGGAGTTGCACGGTACCCGTCTCAGAAGCGCGCCATGCGTGCAACAGCGCAACATCAGGATGGAGCGGTGGCAACGCCAGATAGTCGACACCCTCGTACGGGTCGCGCACGGATGCAAAACCAAGGTTTCCAACGGTTTCAGAGCCTTCGCCTGCCCGGGTGGGCAAGAACGGAATGCCCATCGAGGCCGCGCGGAGGCGTCCCAACAGTGACCACTCCGAGTACTCGAGGTCTTCGATTGTCCCTCCAACGACCGCGGCGGTGAAGCGAGGTGCCCGGCCGTGGGGACCGATTCCGACGTACGCTGCGGCCACCGAACGAACACAGCCGGCGCCTACGAGCAGGTCGACATCGATGCTCCCTGTGAAAGCGATGAGGTCGAGATCGCGTTTGCCCTGCTCGATGAGTTGGAGCACCAGCGCTACGGGCTTTCGGTCGACCGCCGATCCACCGAGGTACACGCTGGAACCGTCGGGCACGAGGCGATCAAGCCCTTTCGGGCCGATGAGTAGACTTTTCGTCACGGGCGGCGATTCTACCAAACGGTTGGTAGGCAAGCCCGGGTCGGTGTGATACCCAGAGTTCACGTTTCCCGGATGGGGCGCCACGCCCGGATGGCCGTGATCTCGGCCTCCGGATCGGGCGTCCACTGTGGTTCCAGCGCCATCCCCTCCTCGAGGGTGTTCGGGTCGGCGTCGACGAGGTGAAGGGCGACGTTGTCGGCATCGGCGATGCGGATCAGGGCAAACACCCGTGAACCCGACTCATGAGGCGTCTCAGTCCACGATTCCAGGTGGCCCAGAGGCTCGACGTCTTCCGTCGAGGAGGTGTGCTCGGAACAGACCGGGCAAAACGGGCGAGCCGGGACCGAGAAGTGCCCGCACGCGGCACATCGCGTGCCGCGGATCGTGCGCTCGGTGAGGCCCTCGAGAAATGTCTCGGTGACGGTTCCTGCTGTGTAGCGGTACGGAAGATTGATCTTCTGATGGAGGATGAGTTCTTCGCTCAACGTCACTTCTCCTGAAGCGTTCGAAAGTTCACGATGTCGGCCATCGTGCCCGTGCGCTCATCAGGCGGCTTGAAGACCGCCTCGACGCTCATGCCGATCTCGAGATGGTCGTGGCGGTTCTCTTCGAGGAAGTGGTAGATGTTGGTGTCTGCACCGTCGAGCCTGATGAACGCGAAGCCGTAGGGCACAGGACGTTCCCTGCCGGTCATCGGATCGATGAAGGGGATCTCAACCACGGTGTACCCGGTAATGGTGCCCGTCGGTCCAACTTCGAGCCAGTCGCTCGTTGCTCCGCCGCACAAACCGCAGACGGGGCGAGGCGGGACGAGAACGACGTCGCATTCGTCACAGCGCGTACCGTGAAGCTTGGCTTCGTCACGAAGCGCGGTCATGAACCGAGAGGCATATCGTCCGGCGGCGTAGGCATATTCGAAGTTGGCCACGTACTCGAGGCGGAGGGGGTTTTCGGCCGTCATGGCCGACCTCCTCGAAGGATCAGGGCCTCCGTCCAGGCATTTCCTCCGTAGCCGGTTGCCAAGGCAATGTCGGCATCGGCGATCTGGTGGTCGCCGGCTTCGTGCATCACCTGCAGGGCGGCTTCCGCGACTCGGATCAGGGCGGTGGCTCCCACCGGGTTTGTTGCCAAGACGCCGCCCGATGGGTTCACGGGGATCTCACCGTCGATCTCTGTGACTCCCTCGTCGATCAACGCCCCTCCTTCTCCCCAGTCACACAGGCGGAGGTTCTCGTACATGGCCAGCTCTGCGTACGTCGCCGGTTCATAGATCTCGGCAACGTCGAGGTCCTGACGCGGGTCGCGGATGCCTGCCTTGGCATAGACCCTGTCTGACGCCGCGATCAGGCTGCGCATCCTGGCGAGGCGCTGAGGTGAATCGCCCATGAACTGGGTGTCATGCGCCGTCGCAGTGGCTGCGAACCAAGCAGGCCGCGGCGTCACTTGTTCGGCGCGTCCCTCGGCCGCGACGACGATGGCGCACGCCCCGTCGCTCGATGGGCACATGTCAAGCAGGCGGACAGGCTCCGCTAGGACGCGCGATGCGAGGACCTGTTCGACGGTGATGTCCGGACGGCAGAGGTGAGCGTGGGGGTTGCGACAAGCGTTTCTCCTCGACTTCACGGCGACCTGGGCGGCCTGCTCGGGTGTCACACCGCTTGCGGCTACGTAGGTCGAAGCCATGACGGCAAAGTTGCCGATCGCCCCAGCCATCACGGCACGCTCCCAGGCAGGATCACCGACGGTCGTGATCGCGGACTGCGTTTCGCCTTCGGACTGCTTCTCGTACCCGATGCCAAGCACCGTGTCGTAGAGCCCGGAGGATACGAGGTGGTCGGCGGCGACCGCGACCGAGGCCCCGACCGTCCCGCCGTTGTTGAGCTTGTACATCGGTTTGCCGGCAGCGCCAATCGCCGTGGCCATCCACAGTTCGGGAAGGTTGATCCCCTCGAACAACTCCATGTTCCCGATCACGATCGCATCGATCTGGCCGAACGAGAGGTCCTTCGAAGCCAGACAGCGGTCGACCGCCTCGCGCACCATCTCGGGGATCGATACGTCGAGGCGTCTCGATGCGTGGTCGGTTGGGCCGACCGCGACGACGGCAGCCGCTCGTCCCATCAGGCCGCCGTCTCCATCGTGACAACGGCATGGGCTTGCGCTCCGAGGCCGGTCACGCCGTGAGCGATCGCCTTCTCAGCCCGGCTCACCTGACGGTCTCCGGCCCGCCCCCGTATCTGCTCAACACACTCGGCGACTCGGGACAGGCCGGCTACGACCGTGGGATTGCCCGCGTGCCGGCCTCCCGATGGGTTGAACGCTCCGCCCGCATCCGACTCGTCGGCTCCAAGAACCGCGGCGAACTGCTGGAGCTGGAACGAGTACTTGGCAGAGACCTCGATCACGTCGGCGACATTCGACGACCATCCCGCCATGGCGAGGGCCTCGTCTCGGGCAGATTCGAGAGTTGCCATATCGAGAGGGTGACGATCAGACCAGTACCGGCCCGTTGAGATCGCTGCTCCTGTGATCCATACGGGATCTGCATCGAGTGCCGCGACAGTGTCGGCCGAAGCAATCACGAGTACGCAGGACCCATCAGATCGCGGCGCTCGGTCGAGTGTTCGCAGCGGCGTGGCGAGGACCGGGGACTCGAGGACGGCCGCGGTGTCAACCATCTCGAGCGGCGCCACTTTGGGGTTCCTTGAAGCAGAAGCGCGGGCCGCGGCTACGAGCGCAGCAGCATTCTCACGATCAGCTGCTCCGTGGGCGAAAGCCGTGCGCGCATAGAGGCCGGCGACAACGTCGTCGTCTGCGTCGAGGCGACGTTCGATGAAAGGGTCGAATGCCGCATTCTCGATATCGTGGAGATTGCCCTCAGACTCCTTGCAATGGGCGGTAATGAGACCGAGGCGAAACTGCCCGTCGGCGATACGGGACCACCCATAGGTCAACGCATGGATCGCATCGGAACATACCCGGCTCTCGGCTTTCAAGTAGGACCCGACGACCTCGGCCACAGCCATGTTGGCGATCGTTCTGCCGTCGTAGAAGTCGAGGCTCGCGGTCACGGCGTTGTCGATGTCGGCGAGTTCGATTCCGGCGTCGTCCAAGGCCTCGTCAATCGCCTCCTGGAGTAGCTCGGCGTGCGCGACGTCGTTCCGTTCCGGAGCGTGCACGCTTTGGCCGACGCCGATCACCGCGACTTGTGCCACCGATAACCTCCTGAGGGATGGTCGAGGCGGTGGGATGATAATCTACCAAACGTTCGTTTGGTGAGGGGATGGGCGCTATCGCATCTTCAGACGTCGCCTTGGTCGATGCCGAGCTAGCGCTCGGAGCCTGGCGTGTCCCGGCTCGGTCGGGAACGGTTGCTGCCGCGTCCTGGGACGAAGACGCGTTCACCCTGGCGACTTCGGCAGCTCAACCGCTCCTCGAGCGGACCGGCTTCACACCACGCGTCGTCATCGCCGCCACCGTGTCGGCGCCCCTTGCCGAACCAGGGATCGGGCCTTTCCTCGCAGAAGCTCTCGACCTGCAAGCTCGTGGCGACGATCTCGGTGCGATCGTCTTCGAGCAGGGCGGATCGGTTGCCGCAGGAATCTCTGCCGTTGTAGCGGCGATGGCGCAGGTGGCCTCCGGCGGAGGCCCGGTGCTCGTCGTCGCCACGGACGATAGAAGCGACCACCGCGGCGCACCGCTGGGTGCCGGAGCGGTGGCGATGCTGCTCGACTCTGCGGGCGCGGCGGGGAGTTTCTCCGATCCCATCGGCTCTTCCGAGTTGTTCCTCGATCGCTGGAGGAGGCAGGCAGAACGGGGGGTTCGCAGCGGAGACCGCTCGCTCGACCGCTATGCACCGCCGGTGCCAGGCTCGAGCGGTGAGTTTCTTGTTGAAAGTTCGGCGTCCGGGCCGCAGCTCAACCGGGTGGGATTCCTTGGCGCCGCCGCCGGGCCTGCACAGCTGCTCCTGAGCGGATTGGCAGACGGCGAAACGGCCAGGGTTGCGGCCACGGCCGGGGGTGTGAGCCATGTCGTGAGGTTCACCGCAGGTCAGGCATTCGGTGAGGTGGCTGCCCGCGCTACGGAGGTCGTGGCGGGCGGCATCGAGGGAACCCGCCCAGCGCCGCCCGACGAGGAGTCGTTCGACCCGTTCGTGTCTCAGCCGATGGCACGTAGGGAGCGGGGTCAGACGTACCGCCTCGAGGCGATGAGAGACCCTGCGACGGGCGAAGTCGTCTTTCCGCCGCCACCGACCGAGGCCGCCTCTGGTCTCGAGCCGTTCCGGCTCGGCACGACCGGGCGCGTGCTCACCTTCGCCCGCGATCACGTCTACCCGGTCGGTGGCCCGCTGACTATGGCGGTCGTTGACTTGGACGGCGGCGGTCGGTTCTATGGCCAGGTCGTAGACGGGATGGAAGTCTCGATTGGCGAATCGGTGCGCCTCGTTCTGCGACGCCTGCACAGCGGAGGGGGAATTCCGCAGTACTTCTGGAAGGTTCAACCGGCGAGAGGAGGTACGTGATGCCTATCGCGGGCGAGGTGGCGATCATCGGTTCAGCAGTCACCGACTTCGGAGCGCTACACGATCGTGGATACCTCGATCTCGTCGCCGAGGCCGGGTTTGGGGCTGTAGCCGACGCTGGGTTGTCGATGGAAGAGATCGAAGCCGCCTGGCTGGCGACGGCCGAACCGCAGACGGCCGGACTCGTGGGTGACTCAGGAGCAGCGGTCGCCGAGGCGCTGCGCTTTTCCCCGCGGCCTGTGACGCGGGTATCGAACTTCTGCACGTCGGGTATGGAGGCCGTGAGAGCTGGGGCGATGGCCATTGCAGCGGGCGAGCACGACGTGGTTCTCGCCATCGGCGCGGAGAAGATGAGGGATGTGACGCCGCGGGGCTCCTTGGTCTCAAAGACGGCGGAGGACAGCCATCCGCTCCTCGCCAAGGGTCGAACCGCGCCCGGCCAGTTCGCCCTCCTCGCCAATCGTTACCTGGAGACATACGGCTACGAGCGGTCCGATCTCGCTGCGGTCGCGGTCAAGAACCACGGCAACGCGTCGAGGAATCCTCATGCCCAGTTCGGATCCCAGCTGACGATGGCCCAGGTCATCGACGCCCCGGTTGTGGCCGAGCCGCTGGGGTTGTACGACTGCACGCCGACGAGCGATGGAGGTGCCGCCGTCGTCCTCACCTCGCGAGAGTGGGCCGAGGCTCACGCCGACCACTACGCGGTGATCGAGGGCATCGGCCTTGCGGTCACCGGGGGGTACTTCTCCAACTTCTTCGACGAATCGCGTGATTACCTCGGCTTTGCTTCTACCCGTGAGGCTGCAAAACAGGCCTACCGACAGGCCGGGGTCACAGAGCCGCGACGGGAACTCGACCTCGTCGAGTGTCATGACTGCTTCACCATCACCGAGATCGTGAATACGGAAGACCTCGGGATCGCCGAACCCGGGGAGGGTGTTCGTTTGCTTCAATCCGGTGCCACGGCGATCGACGGCGAGATCCCCGTGAACGTCTCGGGAGGTCTGCAGGCCTGCGGTCATCCTGTTGGGGCAACCGGGGTGAGAATGGTCGCCGAGGTCGTCCGTCAAGTCACGGGTCGTGGCGGGGATCGTCAGGTCGAGGGGGCACGACGCGGTCTTGCTCACACGCTGGGAGGTCCGGGAGTCATCGCCTGTGTGATGGTGATCGGAGCCGGCGGGGAGACGTGATTCAGT
>JAUVPA010000140.1 GCA_030598905.1 Acidimicrobiia bacterium | reverse complement strand
TGGGTGAGGCCCGCACGGTGACCGCCCCCCCCCCCGGCCTGAACAACATCGTCGTTATTTAGCAAGACCCGTCTGGCGTACCGCACACCCATATCTGGGTCTGCGGTACGCCAGACGCGTCAACGGCCGATGTCGGGGTCGGTCTGGGTGACCCGCAGGCGGACCGTATAGACGGAATCGCCGCTGAGGACGCCGCCTCGGCCGAAGAGTCGTCCGCCCTCCCAGTTCGACAGACCCAACTCCGGTCTGTCGAGCGCGTACTGGCCGTCGACCCAGCGGGTGAAGCCGTTGCCGACGAAAGGTGCGTCGACCCGACCGAAGAAGTCTCGATGCTCGGCGTGGTCCTGCGAGATCAGCGAGACAACAAAATGCGGGCTGTACCGATTGAACCAGCCGATCGCCTGGTCGACCGAATCGACAATGGCGAGAGTCACTTCAGGGCTGTCCTCCCACTCCCACTCATCCCCGAGGCGGTCCTCGTCGATCGGCTCGGCCTGAGGCTCGTCGACGCTCCCTTCCGCTCTCGCAATGGGAACGATCCGCTCGAACCACTCCGCGGGCACCGCGTCGCGGTCCTTCGCCAGTACGTGGAGCTTGACGTTCACCCCGCGGCGGGCTCCCGCTTTCTCGAGTGAGTCGAGGAAGGTAGGCACCAAATCGGCCGCCCGGTCGGCGGCGATACAGCACGTGTTGAGTGTGTTGCAGACCTTGCGGTCGAGCGAGTGATATACGGCGGAGCTAAAGGCCTCCTCGTCAGCGCTCGACGCGGCGACGATCCACGCACCTCCCGTGCCGTGAAGGCTCACCGCGTTGCCGGCTTGCTTGGCGACGGCACCGAGCTGCGAGGTGGCCCTCCCTGAACCACGCGCCACCGCGAGGGCCAGCCGTGGGTCGTTGAAGAGAGCCCATCCCGCAGCACGGCTGGGTGAATCAACGAGGGACGCCGCCCCAGCGGGCATCCCAGCCGAGGCAAGCGCAGGGTCGAGCGCATGTTCGACGATGGCGCGTGCCGTGCCGAGGGCGTCGGAGCCAATGCGAAACACAACGGTGTTGCCACCGCGGAGTACCCCCGTTGCATCGGCGAACACGTTGGGGCGGCCTTCGAACACGAATCCGACAACGCCCAGCCCGTCCACGACCTGATCGAGCCGCCAGCCGTCGTGGTCGATCGACTCGGTGACCCTGCCTCTCCCGGTGGGCGCGTCCCTCCACGATTCGAGGCCATCGATCATGTCGATACGCATTTGGTCGGAGAGAATGAGGCGCGTCACCGACCGACCGCGTTGGCGGGCCGATGCGACATCTTCATCGTTCGCCGCACTGATCGGTCCGAAGACGCGATCGGTCGCCAGACGCTGTGCGAAAGCCGCGTAGAAAGCACTGATCTGGTCGTCGCTCACCGCCCCCATCGCAGTGAAAGCCGTGACGGCGCGATCGACCGCATGTCGTGCCGGGGCTGCTGCGTCGGCCGGGAGGTGAAGCAACTCGCCGCTGTGCTGTATGACGATCAGCGCATCGCCGGGAGAAAACGCCGCCGCGAGCTCGTCGGAGACGCGAGCGACTCGATCACCACCGACCGGGATCGGCTGACCCGCTTCGAGCCGCTCGAGAGGTTCCATCGCGACACGTTAGGCGCGGTACCGTCCGGCGATGCCTGCGACGTGCCCGTACTGCGACACCGTCGTCGACGATCTCGAACAGCCCTGTCCGGACTGTGCCTATCCGGTCGACGTCTCCGCGGCGCACGGCAGCGAGCAGGAAGTGCAGGACAAGCGGCTGAAACTGCGGATTCGCATCCTGAGGATCACAGGCGTCGTTCTTGTCACGGCGGGCGCCTGTGATTCAGGTCTCGCGCCGAGAAGCGAACCAGGCGCCGACCAGAACGAGACCGGCGCCGACCACGGCGATCGGATCGAGACCCTCGTCGCGGACGATGACGCCCAGAGCGATGGCGACGATGGGCACGAAGTAGATCGCAATCGCACCCCGCGGTCCGCCGACGCGGCCAACCAGAATGGTCATGAAGACAAAGGCAAAGCCCGTGCCGAGGACACCCAACGGGATCATGGCGAGCGCAGAGCTCCAGGCCCACGTCGAACTGGACAGTTGCAGCAGGCCGATCGGCACCACGACAAGGAGTGCGGCCATCTGGGCTCGCAGGAGCACGGGAAGCGCGCCGTATTTCTGTTGGAGCGGGACGACCAAGTTGGCTGAGAGGCCGTAGAACGTCACCGCGAGCAGCGCCAGCCCCGCACCGAGTGCCGTGGCAGTGGAGTCTTGGAGTTCGGGAAGGAAGATGGCGGTCACACCGACAAACCCAACGCCGATCCCGACGAGCTGGCGAGGCCCGGGGAACCGACGCAACAGGACCGTCGCCCATAGCGCGGCCAAGATGGGAACGGCGCCGTGGATCATTCCCGTCACCGAAGAGTCGATCCACTGCTGCGCGATCGGCAGGAGGGTCAGTGGAATCGCGATCCAGATGATCCCCAGAATCGCGACGCGAAACCGATCCTGCGCTTCGATCGGCGAACGCGCCCTCGGCACGACGGCGAGCGTCGCTGCGCCGAGGGCGACTCGCAACATGGTGATCACGCCCGGACTGAACGCGTCCAGGCCGATCGCCATGAGAAGGAACGACGACCCCCAGATGAGGGCGATTCCTGAGAGCAGACCCCACTCGGTCCATCCGAACGCGCCGCGGTTGGTCCCGACGGAGGTCGTGGGAAGGGACGTGCGCGAACGCTCCGAAAGGTCGCTCATCTAACGAGCCTACCTATCGCCCTGCCGCTTCAGTCGCCGGCGACGATGTTGAATCGGCATGATCACCGAACCCGGAATGACAACCGCACGTCGTTGGTTGGGAAGCTGTCTCGTAATCACCGCTAGGTTGCGCAACATCTGCTGATAGGCGAAACATGACCTCGACCAAACAGATCCTCGGCGAGCAGGTCGCTCTCAACGCCGACGTCGTCGGATACAGCAGGCTCATGGCGGACGACTTCGAAGCCACGACCAACACGATGGACGAGCTTCACGAACTCGTCACGGCCAAGGTCGCCGAGGGTGACGGAATCGTCGCCAACTTCGTCGGCGACAGCTTCATGGCGGTATTCAACGACGCCATCGATGCTGTAAAGACCTCCATTGCGATTTCCACGGACATCGAGGTGAGAAACGCAGACGTTCCTCAATCGCGACAAGCACGCTTCCGCATGGGTCTAGACCAAGGCGCCGTCGGAGTTTCTGAGGGTCGTTATCACGGTGATGCGCTGAACATCGCCGCCAGGATTCAGGCCATCGCTCACCCTGGAGGGATGAGCGTCTCTGGCCGGGTGTACCGGGCCCTCGATGAGCCGGCGCTGCGGTTCACCCCGATTGGACGACAGAGGCTGAAGAACATCCCGGAGCAAATCGAGGTCTACGAGTTCGTAGACCTCCCCACCGAGGGCAGGATCACCACCGAGCGCAGAACATTGTCCCTCGAGTCGCCGACTCTCGCCGTCCTCCCGATCCACACCGAGGGGGCCGACGATGCGGTTCGTGGTGCAGCGTCGGTCATCCGAGCGGATTTGGTTCACCGGCTCGCTCAAGTTCCCCAGTTGGTCGTGGTTGATGCCAACAGCCCGGACGGTGCTGGCCATGTCGAGACGACGGCTCGCTACATGCTCGACTCTGGAGTTCATCAGGCGGGAGATGCGGTCCGTGTATACGCGAGCCTCATCGACGTGACCACTATGAACGTCGTCAAGGCGCACAAATGGACAACACGCGTCGACGGAGTATTCGCTCTTTCGGACGAGCTAGCCGACGAGGTCGCTCGTGCGATCGAGATCGAGCTGGTCGTAGGAGAGCCCGCCGGTATCTATGCAGAGCTGGACGACCCCGTGGCTATCGAGAGAATCTACCTCGGCTGGTACCACCTGACGACGAACACCCGTGAAGGCTGGGCGCGCGCCTTGGGTCTCTTCGAACAAGTCGCAGAATCTCACCCGGATCGGCCCTACGGACATGTGCTCTCGGCGTTCGCCAACTGGGTAGGAGCCGCCAACGGTTGGGCACCTGATCGAGGAGGGGCCCTTCTCGAGGCCAGAGATCAGGCCCGGATAGCGCTGGAAATGGGTGACCCTACCGGTATGGCCAGGGCGGTTGAGGCTGCGATCCTGATGTCCGAGGGCAGAGTCGACGCCGCTCTCGTCGCCATAGAAGATCTCGAGATCATCCGGCCGACCTGCGACGTCACCTTTGGTCTCGAAGGAAGCGTCCGGCGGTATCTCGGGCAGTGGGAGGAGGCCGTCGATCTCGTCGATGTCGCGATGCGCCTCACGGGTGTGAACAAGCCGTGGTACCCGACAGTGAAGGCGTGCTCGCTCTTCATGGGCGGCAGGCTCGAGGAGGCGGCTTCGGTTGCCGAGGCGGTCCTGGAACACCAGCCCAACAATCTGGAGGCGCTTCTCGTACTGGCAGGTGCCCAATCGGAGCTGGGGATGGATCGCCGGGCCCGCGCCACGGCGCAGATGATCAGGGAACAGTTCCCTTCGGTCGACGTGGAGGCATGGCTCGACGGGAGCCCCTACCAGGACCAGGAGATCGTCGAGCGCTGGAAGAAGGACCTCGTATCGGCCGGAGCGATCGAAGCCGACTGAACAGCAACGCTGGTCCCGGGCATCGACCCGACGCCGTTCGAAACACGCAATCCCGCGCCGAAACGGGGACGGGATTCTCGGCCTACAGCCTGCCCAAGACGATCTCGGCATTTGTGATGAGGTCCTCCGGTTCACTCGGATGCGTATTGGCCATCAGCTCGAGGCGAAGACCGATACCGGCTTCATCGCGACAAGCACACCGACAGCTCTGACAAGTAGGCGGCGCCAAGCTGATCGCGGCCGGGACTATGGTTCCGGCCGCTCCGTCGACGGTGACGAGGGTGCCCTCGGCGAT
>JAUVPA010000124.1 GCA_030598905.1 Acidimicrobiia bacterium | reverse complement strand
CGAGAACAGACCGAGATCGTGGCCGCGCTCGACGCCTCACCCGCGGACACGATCTTGATCGTGGCCGACGATGTGACCGTTGCTCGCTCCGTACTCGGCCAGCTGCGCCTCGATCTCGGCAGGCCCGACGGCCATGATGAACTGCGCTATCTGTTCGTAGTCGACTTCCCGATCTTCGAGCGAGACGAACGCGGAGCGCTGTCGGCCCTCCACCATCCGTTTACGTCTCCGACCGATGTCGGCGCCATGGCATCGGATCCGGACGGTGCCATCTCCCAGGCGTACGACCTGGTCTTGAACGGCGCCGAGTTGGGCTCGGGGAGCGTCAGGATCCATGACCCTGTCGTGCAGTCGAAAGTCTTCGACCTCCTCGGAATCTCGCCCGAAGACGCAGAGAGGCGATTCGGGTGGTTCCTCGAGGCGCTGCGATACGGCACACCTCCCCATGCCGGATTCGCCATCGGGATCGATCGGATGGTCTCGATCCTCCAGGGAGAACCCAACATCCGCGAGGTGATCCCGTTTCCGAAGACTCAGACGGGGGCCGACCCACTCACGGGATCCCCGAGCCGTGTCGAGGAACAACAGTTGATAGAGCTCGGCATCGACATCAGACCGGAAGTGAAGGCGGCTTGGGCAGAGGAAGAGGGAGAGGCCTGACCGGGGACGACCTCTTCGCCGAGGATCGGTTGCGCAACAGGACGCGCAACGCACCTCTTGCCGCCCGCATGCGGCCGCGTACCCTTGACGAGGTCCTAGGTCAGAGCCAACTGCTCGACGCGGACGCCGCGTTTCGCAACATGGCACAATCCGGGAGCCCGGTTTCGATGATCCTCTGGGGTCCGCCCGGCTCCGGCAAGACCACTCTCGCCAGGCTCGTCGCCAAAGAGTCGAATGCTCGCTTCGAGCAACTCTCGGCGACGTCTGCGGGTGTCAAAGATGTGCGAGCGGTACTGGCTATGGCCCAGCAACGCATCGACGACGGCTCTGGCCGCACGGTTCTATTCCTGGACGAGATACACCGCTTCAACAAATCGCAGCAGGATGCCCTCCTGCCCGGAGTGGAGGACGGCACTGTCACGTTGATCGGTGCGACGACAGAGAATCCCTTCTTCGAGGTGAACTCTCCGTTGGTGTCGAGGTCGACCGTGTTCCGCACCGAAGCTCTCCAGGCGGCAGACATCGCCACGCTCCTGCGACGAGCGACCGACGACGCGATGCGCGGGCTCGTCGACGTCGTCGTCGACGACGAGGCAATCGACGTGTTGGCAACACGGTCGGGCGGGGATGCGCGTCTGGCCCTCAACGCACTCGAGGTAGCGGCGGCGATCGTGGCGGGCCGAGGGTCCTCCACAGTGACCGTCGCCGAAGCTGAAGAGGCGCTGCAAAGTCGAATCGTGCGCTACGACAGGGCCGGCGATCGCCACTACGACGTGATCAGCGCCTTCATCAAGTCGATGCGTGGCTCGGACCCCGACGCCGCTGCGTATTGGCTGCGCACCATGATCGAGGCCGGCGAAGATCCGAAGTTCATCGCTCGCCGAATGGTGATCCTCGCTTCCGAAGACATCGGTCTCGCCGACAGCCGCGCCCTCGGCGTTGCGGTCGACGCCTTCCGAGCCGTCGAAGTCATCGGGATCCCCGAGGCCGAGTTTGCTCTCACTCATGCGGCCCTGTATCTGGCTACGGCGCCGAAGTCGAACAGCGTCAAGGACACCATCGGTAAATCGGCCGAAATGGTAGAACGGACGGCGGGAGCCGAGGTTCCGAATCACTTGCGATCGGCTTCGTTCGAAGGGGAAAGGGCGTTTGGCTACGGCGTCGGTTATGTGTATCCCCACGATCATCCCGATGCAGTCGTGGCCCAGCAATACCTGCCCGATGAGGCCGCCGACGCGTTGCTGTACAACCCAACACAGCGCGGTGACGAAGCGGAGGTGGCAGACCGGCTGCTCGCGATCGACGAGGCTCTCGGCAAGAAGGGCAGAGGTAGTCCGTAGTCGGAGGCGCATTCTCCGATTACCGACATCCGACCACCGACTACTGTCCCCCCATGCTCACCCGGATGCGCTGGTTCTTCTACGGTGCGATATCGACCATCGGTGCCACGGCTTATGTTGTCGTCAAGGTGCGCAAGATGCGGGAACGGCTGACACCTGAGACGGTGGCCAGGGCTTCAGCCCTCGGAGTCGCCAACCTGATGGAGTTCACGGGGCGGCGCCTTGCCGGGGATCGGGCGCGGCGGATACAGGTGCTGCAAGCGTCGGACGAGAGGTCGCACACCTAACCTCCCGTCACGATGGACTCCAATCAGATCCGGCGAACGTTTCTGGACTTCTTCGTGGCGCGCGATCACACGGTTGTCCCCTCGGCATCCTTGATTCCCGTCGATCCAACACTTCTGCTCACAAGCGCGGGAATGGTGCCGTTCAAACCGTACATGCTCGGTGAGGAGACACCCCCGTACCGCCGCGCCGTCACGGTGCAGAAGGTGGGACGGACGACGGACATCGACATCGTCGGCACGACCCTGCGCCATCTCACGTTCTTCGAGATGCTCGGCAACTTCTCCTTCGGCGACTATTTCAAGGAGAAGGCGATCCCGTGGGCGCACCAACTGGTCACCGAGGGTTTCGGCCTCGATCCCGAACTCCTCTGGTACACCGTTCACGACTCCGACGACGAAGCAGCCGAGATCTGGGTGGACGCCGTCGGAGTCCCGGCCGAACGGGTCCAGCGCCTCGACAAGGACAACTTCTGGCAGATGGGGGTTGCCGGGCCGGCCGGTCCGTCATCCGAGATCTTCTTCGACAAGGGCCCCGACTTCGGCGACCCGGGCGGTCCGGCAGTTGACGACGAGCGCCATGTAGAGATCTGGAATCTCGTCTTCATGCAGTACATCCAGGACGAGCCGTACCACGTGGTCGGGGATCTGCCGGCGAGGAACATAGACACCGGCGCAGGGCTCGAACGCCTCGCAACCGTTCTCCAGGGCGTCGATTCGATCTTCGACACAGACGTCATTCGGTCGATCATGGCAACCGGCGAAGCGTTGACCGGTGTTGCGTACGGTGACTCCGAACGCAGCGATGTTTCGCTGCGCATCCTCGCCGACCACGGCCGGGCGGTGACGTTCCTCATTGGGGACAGGGTGATTCCCTCGAACGAGGGCAGGGGATATGTGCTGCGACGACTCTTGCGCAGAGCGGTGCGTCATGCCTTCGCGCTTGGTACGGAAGACCTGATCATGCCGACGCTCGTCAGGCGCACCGTCGAGACCATGGGCGAGGCCTATCCGGACCTGGTCACCAAGGAAGACGCGATCGTTGAACTCGTGGAACGGGAGGAAACCCAGTTCCGCCGCACGCTGCGGTCGGGACACCAGCTTCTCGACGATGCCCTCTCCGACCTCGATCCCGGGGGCACCCTCTCCGGTGACACGACTTTCAAGCTCCACGACACGTACGGATTCCCCAGCGAGTTGACACAAGAGATCGTCGCCGAGCGTGGCTTCCAGATCGATCTCGCCGAGTTCAACGACATGATGCAGCAACAACGACAGCGAGCACGGGCTGCGTACAGGGGCAGCGACGCGGCGGAGGCCGCCGATCTCTATCGCACGCTGCTTCGCGGTGTTGACCACACCGACTTCATGGGGTACGACCGACTCGCTGGGGCCGGTGTTGTGCTGGCGCTCATCCGGGAAGGCGAAACCGTCGAAACGGCGGAAGAGGGTCAAGAGATCGAGGTGTTTGTCGATCGAAGCCCCTTCTACGCCGAGTCCGGGGGACAGATCGGTGACCGAGGCTTGATCGTCACGGAGACGGGTTCCGTTCGAGTTGGCGACACCCAGTACGCCGCGGCGGGCATTCACGGCCACCGTGGTCGGGTCGTCTCGGGAACTGTGTCGGCCGGTCAAGACGCCACGTTGGAGGTGGCGGCGGAACGACGGGAGCGGATCCGCAAGAACCACACGGGCACACATCTGTTGCACTGGGCTCTACGCGAGATCGTCGGTGATCACGTCCACCAAGCCGGGTCTCTGGTCGCAGACAACCGGCTCCGCTTCGATTTCAGCCACTTCTCCGCTCTCGATCACGAGCAGCTCGCTTCTGTTGAGCTCGCCGTCAACGAACGTGTCGTCGAAAATTCAACGGTGGCCACGATCGAAACCTCCAAGGAGGAGGCGGAGAACATGGGTGCGCTTGCCTTCTTCGGCGACAAGTACGGGGACGAGGTTCGTGTTGTGAAGACAGGCGACTACTCGACGGAGTTCTGCGGAGGAACCCACGTGCCGTCGACGGGCCAGATCGGGCCTCTCGTGCTCATCGGCGAGGGAAGCGTCGCCGCGAATACCCGACGGGTCGAGGCCTTGACGGGCGTGAAGGCCTATGAACATCTCATCGATCTGCGCAACCAGATTCGCGATGCATCAACGGCCTTGGGTGCACAACCAAGTCAGCTCGTCACAGCAGCGGAGTCGGCCGGCCAGCAGCTCAAGGCACAGGAAGAACGGCTGGACCGCTTCGAAAACCAGGCTCGGGTCGATGAAGCCAACCGGCTGCTGGAGGCGGTCGAGAGACATGGTGAACATGCACTCGTCGTAGGCCGCCAAGATGGCCTCGGCGCAGATGCCTTGAGGACGCTCGCATTCCATATGCGAGATCGGCTCGGTTCCGGAATCGGAGTCATCGGATCGGTGGCCGAGGGCAAGGGCGCTCTGGTCGCATGGGCGTCCGACGATTTGGTTACAGATGGTGTGTCCGCAGGTGACGTGATCTCCGCTGCAGCCAGAGCGCTGGGCGGCGGTGGTGGCCGAGATCCGAAGCTGGCGCAGGCCGGTGGTCCCAAAGGCTCCGGGATGGACTCGGCCCTCGAACTCGCCCAGTCTGCTGCGCAAAGAGCGCTGCTCGAGTTGTGAGCGGCAGGATCCTGGGCCTCGATCCCGGCAAGCGCCGCATCGGCATCGCTCTATCGGATCCCAGCGGTACCATTGCGACGCCACACGCGGTCATCGATCGTCGCCGCGCCGACTTCACATCCGAGCTTCGATCACTCTGTGACGAGTACGACGTCGAGATGATCGTGGTGGGGCTCCCCCTGACCCTTGCCGGCGACGAAGGAGCGTCCGCGGAGATGGCCAGATCGGTTGCCTCTGCTGCCGAGCAGGCGACGGGGCTGGCAGTGCACCTGGTGGACGAGCGGTTGACGTCGGTGACGGCCGAGGCCGCTCTCATCGAGGGCAAGGTCCGCCGCAGCGAGCGCAAGGAGACACGGGACAAGGTGGCAGCTGCCGTTCTACTGCAGGGTTACCTCGACCGACGGAACCAAGATGGACAGCCAACCGACAAACCAGAAGGCGGAGACCTCGACGGAGGGACCTGAGAGGACCGGTCCGCCGTGGATCCGAATCGGCATGATCGGCGGCCTCTCTCTCGGTGGTGTCGTGGCCGTGATATTGCTGGCAACACTCCTCGCCGGCGCCGTCGGCGGGTCCGACGAGCTCGATGTGGAACCCGGTCTG
>JAUVPA010000003.1 GCA_030598905.1 Acidimicrobiia bacterium | reverse complement strand
GGAGCGAAGTCTCCTTCACAGATTGGGCGTCGGCCCTGAGTGATGGTGACCCTCCGTCCCGCGAAGAGTCGCGTCAGATTCGTAGCGCGCTGCGTATCGCTGTGAAGCTGCAGGCCTTCTGGGGGAGTGCGAGTCAGGCACAGCTTGCCGAGCGAGATTGGCGAGCCAGGGTCGATCTCGCCGTCGGTGTACCGGCCTGGCGACCGCCGCTTGCCCTTGCCGAGCTGAGCTTCGACCGCCATCCGACCAACGAGGCCTTCGATGCGGTGGCGGAGCGCTTTCCAGTCGTCCACAACCAGCCGTTCCTTGGCGGTGCCTCCTTCGAAGAGTGGCTCTCCCGACCGGACTCTGCTGAGTCGGCTTTGTAGAGTGGCCCGGTGTTTCGGTGGTGGAAGGTGGCAACGGCAATCGTCGTTGTGGCGATCGTCGCTGCTGGGTGCGACCGCCAGACACCCGAAGCGGCACCAACCACGACGAGGCCGTTGATCACAACAACCGCGGTGTCGTCTTCGACTTCCTCTTCCACAACGTCGACATCCGAGCCACCGGCGCTGACGGTCGGCTCGTTTCCCGAGTACCGCATCGGTCACCGCGATGCCGACGTTGGGAACGGCGACTCGGTGATCGCGTTGCTCGACGCGGCAACGTACGACGGTCTCACCGACCTCGACCTGTACGACCTGATCGCAGACATCGTCGAGCGTTTCCCTCCGATCTACGAAGCGCATCTCGTCGATGACATGTCGGCCGTGGACGCCCTGTTGACCGAGGAGCCGACATCAGTGGACGAATCGGCGCTGCGCGGGCACTACTTAGCCCGGCTCGAAGAGGGGTTCCGCATCGTCTACGAAGGCCCGTTCAGCGATCGCCGCTTTGCAATCCTGGGATCCTGAATCCGAAACGAGGTTCAAGGGGCGCAGCTCGGATGCCGATCATCCTTGCGAGGAGTAGAGGTGCCCGACCGCGTAGCTGTTCTCGACCCAGATCCCGATCATCGCCTTCAGCTGACGGCTCAGCTGACTGAGGCGGGTTTCGTCGTGGTCGGAGGAGAGTCGGATGCGACGGCCTCGAGCGTCGGAAACGTTGAATTGATAGTTGTCGCGGCCGACGACCGGCTCGTCGACGAGCTTCCCGACCTGCGGCTGCACATGACTACCGACATCCCCATCGTGGTTGCTGTTCCCCCGGAGGAGTTGCTGCGGATCGACGAGATCACGGCAGTGGGTGTCGCTGCCGTGATCATCGGGGCGGATGTCACCGAAATCACAGATGCGGCCAAACGCGTGGCTAGTGGCAGCGGGTATCTGAGCGACGGGGCGATGCGGCCCGTTCTCGAGGAGATCAACCGCCTCCGTGTCCGTGACCAAGAACGAAATGTCCAACTCGAGGAATTGGTCCGGCGTCTCCAGGACCTCTCGATCAATGACGGCCTCACCGGACTCAAGAAACACGGTTACTTCTTCGAGCGACTCGATGACGAGCTCGGACGGGCGCTGCGGCATCGTCGACACCTCTCCGTGGTGTTGTGCGATGTGGACGATTTCCAGGACGCGATCGAGGCCCGAGGACGCCGCGCCGGCGACAAGATGTTGCGTGAGGTCGCAGTTGTGATCGAGGCTGCCCTGCGCACGGGTGACGTCGTGTCCCGCCTCTCCGATCGAGGTTTCGCCGTCTTGCTTCCTGAAACGGATTCTGTTGGTGCCGTACTCGTGGCCGACAGAGTGCGCGAGCAAGTGGCCGGTCTGGTCATCCCCGACGTCGGTCGAGTCACTGTGTCCCTAGGCGTGTCCGCCGCGCCCGAACATGCGATCGACCGCGATGGCCTTCTGGAGGCGGCCGAGCGTGCTCTGTATCTCGCCAAACACGAGGGTCGAAACACGACGAGGACTGCCGGCGATGGAGCCATCGTTGCCGTTCCACTCCACATGCCGACGAGATCGGGCGGTCGGGATCAGGTGGTCGATCTCTTGGTACGCGTGCTGCGGCTCCGTGATCCAGCCCTCTCTAAGCACGCCGTTCGGACGGCTGATGTCGCCGTCGGGTTGGGTGCACAGATGGGTCTATCCACCGATCGGCTTGACCATCTGCGGGTTGCGTCACTCCTCCAGGATGTTGGGAAGATCGGTGTTCCTGACTCGATCCTCCACAAACGGGGTGGACTCACGGCCGAGGAGTGGGAGGTCATCCAGGACCATCCCAAGAGAGGCTTCGAGCTGGTTGGCGGTCTCATCGATCCCGAGGCAGCGGAGGCTGTTCTCAACAACCACGAACGCTGGGATGGCAAGGGATACCCGCGAGGCATCGCCGGTGAGGACATCCCTCTGCTTGCCAGGGTTCTCCTCGTAGCCGACGCATACGTTGCCATGACTACCGACCGCACGTTCAAGACGGAAATGGCACACACCGACGCCCTCTCCGAGCTGAGGCGTAATGCCGGGTCTCAGTTCGATCCCGACGTCGTCGCCGCCATGAGTGATCTCGGCGCTTCGGTCAACTGGGCCGGCGGTGGCCTGGCGGTTGCCGGAGCCTTCGGCTGAGTCGACGCACTAGCTCAGCAAGAGCGACGCCGTTGCGAGGAATCCACCGAAAGCGACGATGTCGGTGATCATCGTGAGAAAGATGTTCGAGGCCAGCGCCGGGTCCTGACCGATCTTGCGCAAGAGGATCGGTATTCCCGCGCCGACCAGTCCGGCGACGAGGAAGGCGACCCCAACCGACACGAACACGATGATTGCAATCTCCAAGGGTGAGATGTTGCTCTCGGAGCCAAGGAGACCGATCGTGAGCGCAGCGACTGAGGCGGCGAGCAGTGCTACGACCAGGCCGTCGATGACGGCGATCGATACTTCGCGACGGATCGCTCGACCGGTACGACCCGGCGGTAGTTCGCCAACCGCCAGGGAGCGGATGATCACCGCGAGGCTCTGCGCTCCGCTGTTGCCGGCGACAAGAGCGACGAGCGGCATGAACGCGACGAGAACCGCGTACGTCTCGAGCGTGGCTTCGAACTGGACGATGACGGCCGCGATGGCGAAACCGACGATGAGGTTGAAGATGATCCACGGAAGGCGACGCCGGACCGACAGGCCAACCGGCGTGAAGACCGACTCCTCCTCGCCGGCGCCGACCATGACGGCGATGTCCTCGCCTGCCTCTGCCTGAATCGCTTCGAGTGCCTCATCGAACCGAACCATGCCGATCAGCTGGTCCTCATCGTCGACCACGGGGATGGCGATCAGGTGGTACCGCTGGATGAGCTCGACGACCTCTTCGCGGTCTGTGGCTGCATACACCCGGACGGGATCGGGGACCATCACTTCGTCAAGACCGACTCCGGGGCGGGCGAATACGAGATCCCGAAAAGAGATCACTCCTTGCAGCCGACCCAGCTCGTCCACGACGTAGACGTACAAGAGATTCGAGCCGAGCTCGTCGTGTAGCTGGCGGAGCCGATTGATGGCCTCTCCAGTCGTGACACCCGACGGAAGCACGGCCACGTCGGTTGTCATCATGCCGCCTGCCGTGTCGGCGGCATGGACGAGGAGCTCCTGGATTTGTCTGGCGGCGTCGGTGTCGAGTTCGGCCAGAACCGCCGTGCGTTCCTCCGGTTCGAGAGCGCCGATGACGTCTGCAGCCTGATCGGCCTCCATCTCGGCGACGAGCGTTGCCGCAGAGAGTGCAGGCAGTTCCTCGAGGATGTCCGCGGCGGCTTCGGGTTTCATCTCATCGAGAACGTCGCCCGCTTCGTCGGCATCCAGTTCGATCAGGAGATCGGCGGCACCCTCTTCGTCGAGCGCCTCCAAGATGTCGGCGGCGTCGTGCGGATCCTCGACCGCCAACTCCTCCCATTGCTCCGTATGGCTGTCCAAGTACTCCTCGGCCTCGGTGGGGCTGCGTCGCGCGAGGTCACGGATGGCGTGGGAGACAGCGCGCGGATTGGGGAGGCGGAATCGCATCGGGGTGGCAGCCTATTACCGGCGGGCCAATCTCATGGAACGAGCGCAGGCCCCCCAGGGGGGACGAGGGGGCCTGCGAGCGAGTCGTCGTGACGACCCGACGGGGCGACAGTTTATGCCGGAGTTTCTCGATTCCAAGTCGGGAAGGCGCAATCTGCGTCGAAATGCGACACGCTCTCTCCGGTCCGGAAGTGTCTTCAGGTCACTCGGATGGTGCCGGTCGGTCCATCTTCGAATTGGCGCTCGAGGATTCGACCGATCACCGTGCCTCTGACACCCTCTTCGTCCAGGGCCTGCTGCAATGCCGCGGAGAGCGGCTCCGCCACGGCCAGAAGCAAGCCGCCGCTGGTCTGGGCGTCGGCAAGGACGATCTTTGTGGTGTCCGTGTGGCCTCCGAAGTCGGTCGTTCTCTCCACGGCGGCCAGGTTGCGTCTTGTTCCTCCGGACACGGTTCCGGCCTCGACGAGATCACGCACGCCGGGAAGGAGGGGGACCGAGGCCGCATCGATTTCGGCACTGACTCGAGAGGCGCGGGTGATCTCCGCGAGGTGACCGAGCAGCCCGAAGCCGGTGACGTCGGTGCCGGCCCGCACTCGGACCCGCCGAGCAGCCGCGGCGGCAGGGGCGTTGAGCGCTCGCATCGTGGCCACCGCCGCGACACGCTGGTCGGCCGATGCCTTGCCACTCTTGATCGCCGTGGAGATGATTCCGGTGCCCAGCGGTTTGGTCAGGATCAGTACATCGCCCGCTACTGCAGCCGCGTTGGTGACCAGATCGTCCGGGTGGATGAGACCGGTGACGGCGAATCCGTACTTTGGCTCGGGGTCGTCGATGCTATGACCACCGAGAAGCACACAATCTGCCTCGGCGAGGACCTCGAGGCCCCCGTCGACTACCCGACCGAGAAGCTCGAACGGCAGCTCGTCTCGAGGCCACCCGATCAGCTGGAGGGCCGACAGAGGCGTGCCGCCCATCGCGTAGACGTCGGAGAGGGCGTTGGCCGCTGCGATCCGACCCCAGTCCTCCGGTTCGTCCACGATGGGGGTGAAGAAGTCGACGGTTTGAACGAGCGCGACGTCGTCCCGCAAGCGAAAGACCCCGGCGTCGTCCGCCCCGTCGATCCCGACGATGAGATCCGGGTGTTGCGTGGGACTGGTTCCGTGCAAATGGCGCAGGACCTGCGCCAGCTCGTCTGGGCCGAGCTTGCAGGCTCAACCCGACCCGTGGCTGTACTGGGTGAGGCGAATATCGGTCACGACGGTCACAGTAGACCCGTCCGACCTCGCCGACGGCGGGGCGCATATCCTCCGCATCGATGAGGGATGCCAAATGATAGAGATCGGTCGCCAACGGCTCGAGTCCATCTCTGCCGCCCTCGGGATCGGCGGCCTGCAGCGACACATCTTGTTGTGCGCACAACAAGCGGACCCCAAGTGCAGCACTTTCGAGGAGAGCACCGAGGTGTGGCGGTACCTCAAGTCGCGCCTCAAGAAACTCGGCCTGGCGTCGGCCCCACCGGAGTGGCGCGGTGAGAACATCGATCAGCCCCCACCGGCCGGTGCGACGGACGGCGGGACGGTGTTGCGGAGCAAAGTGGACTGCCTCCGAATGTGCGAACAAGGCCCCATTGCTGTCGTCTACCCCGAAGGTGTGTGGTACCGCGGTGTCGACATTGCGGCGATGGAACGAATCATCCAGGAGCACCTGATCGGCGGGCAGCCCGTCACCGATCTCTTCTTTGCGGTCGACGCTCTCGATACCCCTAGCCTCGAGCGACCATGAAGTGGCTCGGCCGCGTCCTCGGCTACTCCGTCATTGGCTGGGTGCTCTGGCGTCTTTTCGGCCCCGACATCGCGCCCGACTACGCGGGACCACAGGTACGACCGATCCGGATCCCGGGCCGAACGGTTTTTGTCGGTCGTAAGGAGTTCTTCGTTCGCGAGGCGGGTCCCGCCGACGCCCCGGTCGTCGTACTCGTGCACGGCTGGGGGTTCGACGGGGAGATGACCTACTTCAAGCTCATCCCGCTGCTCGCCGAGCACTTCCGAGTGATCATCCCCGACCTGCGCAGCCACGGAAAGTCGGACAACATCCGCGGCAAGTTCGAGATCGTGGATGCCGCCGATGAGCTGGCCGGCATCCTCGATGCGGTGGGGGTCGAGGGAGGGTTCACCTTGTTTGGCTACTCCATGGGAGGCTTGGTTGGCCAGACCTTCGTTCGTCGGTATCCGGGGCGTGTCGGGCACCTGATCCTGGGCGCAACCGCCGCCTACCCAATCGCACGCCGCCGCCTCGCGGTGCGGTCCGCGTTCTGGGTGGCCCGTGCTGTCGCTCGAGTCTCCAAGAAGGAGTCCGCCCGATTCAGCTACAGGTTCCTCCAGCGCGCCGGACTGTTGGCCCCCGAACACGGGCGCTGGATGTGGGAGGCCCTCCTCAGCAGAGAACCAACCCTCTACTACGAGTCCGGCAACGCCGTTTGGAGATTCGATGGCCGCGCGTGGGTCGGGCGTCTCGGTGTTCGCACGTTGGTGATCATCCCCACGCTCGACACCGTGGTGCCAACAGAAACCCAGTACGAACTCGCCTCCCTGATCCCGGATAGTGAGCTGCTCGAGATCGATGAATCGGGCCACGAGGCGATCCTCTCCCGGCCGGAGGAGTTTGCCAAGGCCATCGGGGGCTTCGTCGAGTCTCCCTTGCCGTGATGGACGTCGAGGGCATCATTGCTGTGATGGCCGTTCGTACCGACGCAGGCGGCAGACTGGGGTTTGGTGAGCGAGGTGGTCGATGGGGATCGCCTGCTCGAGGTTGCAATCGACCGAGCGAGGGAGGCAGCACGTGTCTCGTGAGATTGGCGTCATAGGAGGCGGCACGATGGGTGTCGGCATCGCCTACCGCTTTGCCGTGTCCGATGCGAGGGTGCACATCGCCGATGTCGATTCCGTTTCAGCACAAGCTGCCGTCGATCGGATCCATGGAGTGATCGACGGCAGCGTGGAGCGCGGCAAACTCTCACAGGTTGCAGCCCAAGTCGCGCGACAGGCGATTGTCCCGGCCGCTTCGACGGCAGAAATCCCCGAGGGCCTTGACGTGATCGTCGAGTCCGTCTTTGAGGACATCGAAGTCAAGCGTTCCGTGCTGGTGGCCGCTGAAGGGCGAGAGCCGGCAGTGCTGGCTTCCAACACCAGTGGCATCTCGATCGACGTGCTGGGCCGTCCGCTCGCTCGCCCGGCCGCGTTCGCCGGGATGCACTTCTTCAATCCCGTGTGGTCCATCAACCTGGTGGAGGTCATCCGCGGTGCGGCCACATCAGACGCGACGATCGGCTCGATCCTCGACATCGTTTCGTCTCTCGACATGGAGGCGGCCGTGGTGCAAGATGCCCCGGGGTTTGCCTCCACCAGGCTGGGCCTCATGTTGGGTCTCGAAGCCGTCCGCATGGTGAGCCAGGGTGTTGCCGAACCCGCAGACATCGACCGAACCATGGAGCTTGGCTACCGCCACGCCATGGGGCCGCTTCGTACCGGCGACCTCGTCGGATGGGACGTGCGGCTGGCAATCGCGGAGCACCTGGCGAAAGCGTACGGGGAGCGTTTCGAGCCCCCGCAGCTGTTGCGGGACATGGTGGCTCAGGGTCGTCTCGGCCGAAAGTCGGGCCGCGGTTTCTACGACTGGGACTGATTGTGGCCAGTGCGACTGTGACCGTTTCGGCTCCCGGACGCGTGAACCTCATCGGGGAGCACACCGACTACTCGCTCCTGCCCGTGCTGCCGATCGCAATTCAACGTCGCATCACCGTTCACGCACAGGCTTGCGACAACGGCATCGTGACAGCCGTGTCCGACACCTTCGCCGGGTCCTTCCGGTCCGACTCCGAGGACAATCCGGCATGGTCGCGGTACGTCCACGCCGCGGTGAAGATCCTGGGCTCGAGGTCCGGCGCCCATCTGCACTTGGAGGGGGACCTGCCGCCGACCGGCGGTCTCAGCTCATCGTCGGCACTGACAGTGGCTGTTGTGCGCTCCCTTCTCGAGCTCTCCGACTCTCGTCCTTCAGATGACCATCTGATCGACCTCGCGGTGCGTGCCGAAAGAGGTGCGGGTGTCGAGGGTGGCGCAATGGATCAGACCGTCATCGTCCGTGCCCAGGCGGGCGAAGCCCTCCGCATCGACTTCGACCCTCCGGCACACAGACCCGTCGCCGTGCCACCGGACGTGGCATTCGTCGTGGGCTACTCGGGTGCTCCGGCTCAGAAGGGCGACGAAGCACGCGACCGGTACAACGCACGCGTCGTCGGGTGTCGGACGGCCGCACACCTACTTGGCCTCGATCCACCGATTCTCGGAAGGTTCTCGGGAACGGCGAAGGACGCAGTCGAATCATTGCCAGACGAGGCCGTTCCCCCTGAAGGCCTGCGCCTGTTGAGTGAAGGCCGGTTTGAGGATTCCTCTCCACTGCCGGTCAAGGCGTACGCCCGGCACGTACTCACCGAAGCGGTTCGCGTCGACGACGTCGAGGCAGCGTTGCGAGCCGGCGATATCGACGCGGTCGGATCCTTGTTCGATGCCTCCCACGCCAGCCTGGCCGGCGACTTTGGCGTCAGCACACCTGGTCTGGATGCGCTCGTCTCCGCTGCCCGTGAGGCCGGCGCTTCCGGGGCGCGGCTGACCGGGGCAGGGTTCGGCGGCTGGGCCGTCGCGGTGAGCCCGGTCGACCGTTCGCCTGGCGTTCTCGCAGCCATGGCGACGGTCGCCGGCGAGGCCTTTGTGGCGATTCCGTCCGAAGGCGTCCGATGATCGGCGTGATTCTGGCTGCGGGGAGAGGAACACGTCTCAGCGCGATCGGCGTCGAGACTCCGAAGCCGCTTGTTGCCGTCGCCGGGGTGCCGGCAGTCGATCGTGTTGTGGACGGTCTCCTGGATGCAGATGTCGCTGGGATTGTGGTCGTGACGGGCCATCGGGCCGATGAGGTAGAGGCCCACCTCGCCGGGCGGTCCGCTCCTGTCCGATGCGTTCGACAGCTCCGACAGCTCGGCACCGCCGATGCGCTGATGGCTGCTCGCCGCAGCCTCGGTGACTCGAGATTCCTGGTGGCGTGGGCCGATGTCGTCGTGCGGCCCGTCACGTACCGGATCGTCATCGATGGGGCCACCGGCGTCGACGGAGCCCTTGCCGTGAACGAACTCGCCGACGTGACATCCGGGGCTGCGGTCACCGTGGTCGACAGCGTCGTGTCGCGAATCGAAGAGAAGCCAGGACACGCTCCTCCAGTCCCCGGGTGCAACAACTCGGGGATCATGTGCCTGGAACCGAGTGTGTGGCCTCATATCGAGGCGGTCGAGGCGTCGCCCCGCGGCGAATACGAGTTGCCAGACGCCATCAACACCTGGATCGGTGATGGTGCTGTAGTGCGTGCGGTCCCGGTCGAAGGGTATTGGTTCGACATCGGGACTCCCGGGACGCTGGCCACGGCCTCGGATCGAGTCGGTCAGGACGAGTAGCGGGACCGATATTCCGCCACGTCGATCGTCGAGCCGGTTTCACGCGATTCCTCGGCAGCAAACGCCACGAGGTGCGCTTCGAGCGCTCCATCGATTGTGCTTCCCGGCTCCTCCTGGCCGCGAACCGCAGCCAAGAAACGTCGGATGCTGCCGTCGTCGCCTCCCCCGTGACCTCCTGAGGCTTGGGCGATCGGCACCTCCTCGACCGCCCCGGAGGCGTGATCGAGCAACTCGATAGTCTGGCTCGCTCCAAACCGGCCGCGCAGAGTCGCCCGCGTCCCGTCGTATCGCATCGTGCGTTCCTCACGTGGTGAATGCCCGTGCATCGTAAGGGTTGCCGACGCTCCCGACGCCAACTCCATCGCGACAACCTGATGATCGACGACATCGGACGCCGCCGAGTACACGCATCTTCCGTATGGCCCACTCTCCAGTGCGGCGAGACGGCCGCTACGGGACAGGTCGTCGGTGATGACATGGACCGGCCATCCGGTGTTGGCCATGTTGAGGTAGACGGAGCGCGCATCGAAGGGGCAGGCCGGCACGTTGCAGTCGATACATCGAGCGGCGGCGCTCTCGGGAGCTAGGTCCGGATGGAAGTGATACAGCGACCCGAACGACGCCAGCTTGGTCACGTCCTCGTCGAGCACCCAGCGCAAAATGTCGAAGTCATGGCAACACTTGGCGACGATCATCGGAGTCGACTCGGCGCGCACGGCCCAGTTCCCCCTCACGAAGCTGTGTGCCATGTGCCAAGCCGCCACGTTCTCTCTGTGCTCGACTGTGACGACCTCGCCGAGCCTCCCCGATTGGACGATCCGGCGCACTTCACGAAAGAAGGGGGTCGTGCGGAGCACGTGTCCGACGGCGGTGACGAGATCGGTGCCGCGGGCTCGTATGGCCAGATCGGCGCAGTCCGCCGGATCGGCGGCGATCGGCTTTTCGAGATAGAGGTGATAGCCGCCTTCGAGCGCTGCCGAAGCCAGCGCATGGTGGGCTTGGTCGGGCGCCGCCACGAAACACGTGTCGGCTGCATCTTCTGGCAACTCGGAGAAGGTGGCAACGGCCAAATCGTCAATGATGGCGTGGGCAGATGCGAAGCGCTTGCGCCGTTTGGCGTCCGGGTCGACAACAGCGACGAAACGAAGAGCAGCAGGGTGATCCAGGGCCCACCGGCCGTAGGCGTGATGGCCTCTCTGCCCCGCACCGACGAGCACCGCGGTGACCGCTGCCATCGTCAGTCCGGTGGCGCCGGGTCGTACCGGATGTAGCGTCTCGTCCGCATCGACCCAGCGTACGCACCTGTGGGCTCAGAGCCAGGGGCGAAGCCGATCCTGAGCCGGTATGCCCGGCACGAGACGGAACGGTGTGACCAGGGGCGTCAACTCCTCGCCCCGCTGTTCGATCAGCCGTTCGTTCAGGCGACCAAGCGATTGAGAGGCGACAGACAAGTGGGGAACGCTCTGCGGATCGATGCCCATCAGCCGAGCCGCAGTCGAATCAACCGCCACCGGGTCGGGCCCCATCACCACGACGCCGGCCGGTGCTGGCTCGCCCATGATCGGTCCGTCTCCTTGCATCCCGACCACTCCGTCGATGATGGCGTAGTCGGGCTTCTTTGTGAAGTTGATGTCGAGAATCGACCGTTCGACTCCGGCGAAGTGGAGGACATTCTTGGGCCACCCGTACACGGCCCCCGGCATCACGCCGAACATGTTCTTGAGCGACAGGGTGACGCCCGCCCAGTGATGCGTCTTCATTTTGGCGACCGACACGAGGATGTCCGTCTCGAGCGCAGTTGTTGGAAAGGCAAGTGAGGCCAGATCGGTGTATCTGCCGCGGTTTCGGAGCACCCCGATCTGGTCGGTGTTCAGATCGACGTACCGGAGCCGATCTTCGACCACGACGTCGCCCACACCCGACTCCTCGAGCACCAGTAGGGAGTCGCGGCGGTGTCCGGCACCCTCGGCGACGGTCACCGTCGCCGCCCCTGCCTGTCGGAAGGCCTCGGCTGCTGCGCGGACAACGGCCGGGTTCGTGTTGATGTGCATCCGGTCTCGATGCGGCTCGACGAGGTTGGGCTTCAGGAGAACGTTCCTTCCCCTGACGGCCGACCGCGTGAGGCCGGTGGCGACGAGGCCCGCCGAGATGACGTCGATCAATCGGCCGTCGTACGCCTCGGCTCGTGCCACAAAGACAGGGGAGCGAGCCGGCGGGCGGTCGCCTTTGGCAACAAGTGTGAGAGCTGCGACCGCCCCGACGGCTCCGACGGCGGCGAGGAACTCACGCCGGGTCAGACCTTCGTCGCTCACGGCATGCCTCCATGCCAGCCGAGAGCGAGCAGGGAGAGTTGCTCCGTCGTGTAGCCGCCGAACCGGTCGCTGCGATCGAGGATGGCCATCACGGAGTCTTCGGCACCGGTCGGTCTTTGGTCCCATGCCGTCAGGCCGATGAGGATCCATCCCGCGGCGATCGGTGTGTTGAGGCGCGGCCACGATTCGATGGCGTAGGCGAGGCTGTTCTGAACGTCGGCGGCCGGCGCTCCACCGGCGAGGGCGGCAAGGCCGGGTCCCGTTCCCTCGGGTGTCGGCTCCAGTTCCCGGTCGAAGACGGTGGTGTTGCCGTAGTTCCAACCTCCGGAGGGGAGTTGACGGTCGGCGATCATCCTGCGTGCCTCATCCACCCTTGGATCGGCACCTCGCCCACTCGACGTGAGGGCGAGAACACCGAGGGCCGTCGGTTCGATCCACGAGTGGGCGCCATCGGTCCACGCCCACCCCACGATCGACGTGTCGTGGCCGACGGGTCCCTCCGGATCGGGTTCCACATGAACCCCTGAGATCGATGTCAGGAAGGAGGCGGTGCGGTCGGCGGCGGCCTTGTGCTCCGGGATGCCGCTCCAGGCGGTCAACGCCAGACTCGATGGCCACACGGCGTGGGCTTGGCCGGGCTCGACGGGAACGCGCCCATCGGTTTGCTGCCATTCCTCGAGTCGTACCAGCGCCCTGTGGAGTGCAGAGCCCGCCGGGTCGAGGGCGCGCAATGCCGTCGAGGCCCAGGCGGTTGCGTCGGCTCGAGAAGGCTGTCCGGGAAGTTGTCCAAAGCCGCCGTCGGCCACCTGGCGCTCAACCAGGGCGACCGTGAGCTCGGATCGGATGTCGGCGTATGCCACGGTTCCCGGAGCGTAGGGAGGGCTTCGGTTTGCGGCGCGGACCCGTCACCGGAACTACGGTCCTGGGAGATGCCAGACTTGTTCCCTGAACTACGCGAGTGCAGGAGGAGCACACATGGCAGAGATCGGTCCCCTTCAGATTCTGGCAATCGCCTTCGGCGATCCCCAGCTCGACGGCAGCGTCCTGGGAGCCTTGGTCGATGCTTCGGACTCCGGCGTCATCAAGATCGTCGACCTGCTCGGCGTCTACAAGAGCGACGCCGGTGACGTGGTCGCCGCCGAGATGTCGGATCTCACCGAGGACGAGGCGATGGTCTACGGCGCATGGGTCGGAGCGCTCATCGGCCTCGGCGCCGGCGGAGCCGAAGGTGCCCGCGTGGGTGCCGTTGCCGGCGCCATCAGCGCTGCGGAGGAGTACGAGTACGGGCTTTCCGGAGAAGATGCGGCTTGGATCGCAGATCAGATCCCGGCCGGTGGGGCAGCCATGCTGATCGTCATCGACCACCAGTGGGCGATCCCGTTCCGTAACGCCGTCCGCGAGTCGGGTGGAATCCTGCTGGCGCAGGACTTTCTCAGCCCGGAGTTGTTGATCACGGCCGGAGCCATCGCCGCCGGCTGATTCTCCGACCAACGCTCGTGCTTACGCGACGACTATTCAGTCGCGTAAGCACGAGCGCCGGGCTTGTCACGTCGGCAGCGGGCCGGCGCTAGCCTCGCTCGACTGATGACCGATCGACCGTTCCGAGCACTCTCTGCAGCCGGCGAGTTCGTTACCCGCCACATCGGACCCCGTCCCAACGATGTCAAAGCGATGCTCGACGTTGTGGGCGCGACCAGTCTCGGTGATCTCATCGATCGCGCCGTGCCGCAGACCATCCGCACCGAACACGTCCCCGATCTCCCGGCTGCATTGTCCGAGGCGGAAGCTCTCGCGCGCCTCGAGGCCATCGGCGAGCGCAATGAGCTGTACACCTCGATGATCGGAATGGGGTACTACGCCACCGTGATGCCCGGTGTCATCTTGCGCAACATCTTCGAGAACCCGGGGTGGTACACGGCCTATACCCCCTACCAACCGGAGATCTCGCAGGGTCGGCTCGAGGCGTTGCTGAACTTCCAGACGATGGTCGCCGATCTCTGCGGTCTCGACATGGCGAACTCATCGCTGCTCGACGAAGCCACCGCCGCCGCCGAAGCGATGGCCATGCTCAAGCGAGTGTCGAGGTCGAAGTCGGATGTCTTCTTCGTCGATGAAGGCTGCCACCCCCAAACCGTCGAGGTGGTGCGGACCCGTGCGGTTCCTCTCGGGATCAAGGTGATCGTTGGTGATCCCTATGCCGAACTGATGGGTCACGATCCGTTCGCCGTCCTCGTGCAATACCCGACGACGGCGGGAGGCGTCGCCGACCACACGGACCTCTTCGAGAGAATCCACGAAGGCCGTGGCTACGTTGCGGTTGCCTCTGATCTCCTTGCGCTGACCCTCCTGAAGTCACCGGGCGCGATGGGTGCAGACGTCGTCGTCGGGTCGTCCCAGCGCTTTGGCGTGCCGATGATGTTCGGCGGCCCGCATGCTGCGTTCATGGCGACGCGTGAGGACTACATGCGCCAGATTCCCGGCCGAGTGGTCGGCGTATCCAAAGATGCCGGAGACCGCATGGCGCTTCGGCTGACGCTGCAGACTCGCGAGCAACACATCCGGCGCGAGCGCGCTACCAGCAACATCTGCACCGCTCAAGTCCTCCTGGCCGTCATCGCTGGGATGTACGGCGTCTATCACGGACCCGATGGGCTCGCCAAGATCGCCCATCGGGTACACCGTCTTACCAGTTCACTCGTCGGCGCACTCCGCAACGGCGGAGTATCGGTGGCAAACGACTCCTGGTTCGACACCGTTGCCGTCGAGGTGGCCAATGCCGATGAGGTCCTGGCCAAAGCGCGAGACCGGCGGATCAACCTCCGGCCTTTGGATTCCCGTCACGTCGGAGTGTCCTTAGACGAGACGACGACGCCGGCCTTCGTCGAGGCGCTGCTCGAGGTATTTGACGTTCCTGTCACCCTCGACCTCGACAAGGCCGCCTCCGGTATCCCCGCGGATCTCGTCAGAACCGAGCCATTCATGACTCACCCGGTGTTCCATCTGTATCGGTCGGAGACCGAGATGCTGCGCTACTTGCGCAAGTTGCAGGACAAGGACATTGCTCTCGACAAGTCGATGATTCCGCTCGGCTCCTGCACGATGAAGCTGAACGCGACGGCTGAGATGTTTCCCGTCACCTGGCCGGCGTTCGCCGAGATGCACCCGTTCGTTCCGCTCGACCAGGCCACCGGATACATGGAGCTGATCAGCGAGCTCGAGACATGGCTCGCCGAGATCACCGGATACGACGCAGTGTCCGTGCAACCCAATTCAGGAGCGCAGGGTGAGTTCGCCGGCCTCCTCGCGATACGTGCCTTCCACGAGAGCCGTGGCGAGAGCCATCGGGACGTGTGCCTCATTCCCGCCTCGGCGCACGGCACGAACCCGGCGTCGGCCTCGATGGCTGGGATGAAGGTCGTCGTCGTGGCCACAGATGAGGACGGCTCTGTCGATGTCGCCGACCTCCAGGCCAAAGCTGAGGAGCATGCCGATCGTCTGGCGGCGATCATGGTCACCTATCCATCGACGCACGGAGTCTTCGAAGAGGCGATCACCGAAGTGTGCCGCATCGTCCATGACAACGGTGGGCAGGTGTATCTCGACGGTGCGAACCTCAACGCGATGCTCGGAGTGGCCGAGCCGGGTCGCTTCGGCAGTGATGTCAGCCACCTCAACCTGCACAAGACCTTTGCCATCCCCCACGGCGGTGGCGGACCGGGCGTAGGCCCGATCGGTGTTCGTGAGCATCTCGCCCCCTTCCTCCCCGGGCACCCTCTGGGGGCGGATCAGGAAGGTCCAGGCGATGGGGTGGGTGCCGTCTCGGCCGCTCCATGGGGATCGGCGGGTGTGCTCCCGATCTCGTGGGCCTACATCGCGATGATGGGTGGCGATGGATTGCTGCGGGCGACGCAGATGGCGATCCTCAATGCCAACTACATCGCATCTCGGCTCTCCGATCACTACCCGGTGCTCTATACGGGAGCCAACGACCTCGTCGCCCACGAATGCATCATCGACATCAGGGTGATCCAGCACGACACGGGAGTAACCAACGAAGACATCGCCAAGCGGCTCATCGACTACGGCTTCCACGCCCCGACGATGAGCTTTCCCGTCGCCGGGACGCTCATGATCGAGCCAACCGAGTCGGAGGCGAAGGAGGAACTCGACCGTTTCTGTGACGCGATGATCGGTATCAAGGCCGAGATCGATCAGGTCGCTTCAGGGGCGGTGGCCGTCGAGGACAGCGTGCTCCGTTACGCCCCCTATCCCGCCGAGGATGTCCTCGTGGAATCCTGGGAACATTCATTCACGAGGCAACAAGCTGCCTATCCCGTCGATGGGTTGCGCCACGCCAAATACTGGGTGCCGGTGTCCCGCATCGACAACGCTTACGGTGACCGCAACGTGTTCTGCGCTTGCCCTCCTATCGAGGACTACGTCTAACCGTCTGGCGTACGGCAGGCCCGAATACGGGCCTGCCGTACGCCAGACGCGAGTCAACCCTCAACGGGGACGGCGCAGGCGGTCTCGGCGATCTCCGTTTGCACGGTGACGAGGCGAGCGGAGAACGGCTGGATCACGGTGACACACACGCGGCCCGCTTCGGCGATCACATCGACGGACCTCCCGGAGCGGGGCCGCGATGCCAAGGCGGCTTCTACGGCGGCTTCCTCAGCGGCACCACGATCTACGGCGAGAATCCCGCGGTATCGAGAATCCCGATCGATCTGGGCAGCCCCGGCCTCCGCCCCGGAATCTGCAGCGAAGGCCGCCTCACGAACCGCGGACGCATACAGCGTCACGTCGACGGCAAGGGCGATGATCACGGCGGTTGCAAGCACCAAACCCGCGACGAGCGGCATCATCGAGCCTTGCTCGTTCACCGTTGGCTCCGATAGGGGCTGAGCGGAACCGCTGCCTGACCACGTACCGTGATCTCGATCGGCGTGCCGGGCGGGCCGACAACTGCAACCGGCAGCGCGACCTGGACCTCGACCAGTGACCCCTCTACGCCAACGCTCATAGTCGATCCCGGAGCGATTCGTTGCACCGCCCTTTCGGCTTCGGAATGGTCGTCGTAGCGAGCTACCAGCGTGGCTGCGGCTCTCGCCGCCTCACCGGCGGCGTCGCCTGCGGCGGCGAGCCGTCCGACCGTGACGACGATTTGACCGGTGAGAAGAGCGGCGATCGCGCCTACGGCGAGAACTTCGAGGAGCGCCGTGCCGCGATCCGTCACGGCACGAAGACCAGCGTCGACTCCGAGTCGATGCTGACGGTGACGCGCAGCATGTCGGGACCGGGGGGTCGCCACGCGAATGTCAGGGTCGCCCGCGCGACGTCTCCCTCGATCCTCACCTCGGCCTCGGGGTCGAGAGCTCCCGGCACGGTCGCACGGATATCGGCCAACAACCCGTGTCGCTCCTGATCGAGCTGAGCTCCCGGGCGCGCCACCTCACGCGCTGTCGCCGTCGTGGCTGCCGCTGCGATTTGGCGCGCCACGAGGAAGAATGTCGCCTGGGCGATGACAACAAGCAGCAAGAACAACACCGCCATGGCAGCAATGCCTTCGATCGTCGTTGAACCGTCTTCTAGAAGAAGCTGGCGAGCTGATCGGCGATTGCCGACCAGACGTCGGCCGCCGCGCCGCGAACCATGGGAAGCAGCATGGCGATCACCAAGACGGCGATCGTGGCCAGGCCGAGCCACTCGATAGTGGTCGCACCTTGTTCTTCTTTTAACAAGCGTCACCTCCTCTCATGTGATGTCCGGAGCACGTCATGGCGCCAGACTTCGCAGCCCGGTGATGGTCGGGTACAGCAGAAAGAGCAGGGTTACCGGCACCATCAGGCCGAGAACCGGGCCATAGGTGGCGATGGCCCGGCGTCCACCTTCCTGTGTGAGCTCCCGGGCGAGCGCCGCCCGATAGTCCCTGGCGAGTTCGGTGAGGGAACCGACGAGGCGCCCGCCACTGACGTGGGCGTGTCCGAGAAGCGAGTAGAGCCTTCCGGCCTCCGGATCGGCGGTCACTTTCGACGCCCTATGGAGCGCCTCGGCGAGGCCGACGCCGGATGCCGCATCGCTCAATGCGGAAGAGAACTCTTCGGAGGCAACCCCGCCTGCCGATTCGACGAAGCGGGCGATGGCCGACGAGACCGATTCCCCGGCGACGATGTGCAGAGCGATTGCCTCGGCGATCACGGGAAGCTCGGATCGGAGTCGGGTCGCCCTCCTCTCGGCACGGGTGGACAGGTGCATCCCGAACGCGAGCCACCCGGCGGCGGTCCCGGCCGCGATGAGTGCGGGCGCTGAACGACCGGGACCGGCGAGGAACAGGTTGCCTTGTGCCGCGAAGAGTCCGGCGAGCCCACCAGCACAAGCGGCGAGCATCCGTCGAATCCGCAGCTGGTTCTCCGACCAGTCGAGTCCTGCCTTGGCGGCTCGTCCTGGGCCGGTGACCGAGCTCTCGATGGTTTTCGGTCTCGGGTGCAGGAATTGTTCGACACGGTCGGACAAGCGCTCCGGACGTGTCCACATCACGGTCATGAAGACACCAACGGCGGCACCGGCGGCGATGACGATGCTCATTCGAACACCCGTGGTGCGCGGGACAGCTCGGCGCTGTGCCGAGCGAGGAGATAGCCGATGCCCGTCCCGGCGAACCCGATTGTGATGACAACCGCGCCGGGTTGGGATCGGTATGCGTCGGTGGCTTGCGGGTTCGTGGCGACGGTCAGCACCAGCAAGGCCCACGGTGCGATGAGCGCTACGGCGGCCGTGAGGCGCTGCTCCGTCATCGCGGCGTCGTGAGCGCGACGCAGTCGCAGCTCGTCGGCAACCGAAAGACTGAGTGCGGAGAGGACATCGCCGACGCGTCGGCCGCCTGAGTGATGTGCGATTGCGAGCGTGAGTAGTACCCGATCGGCAATCGGGTCGCGGAGACGTTCCCGGAGCGAGGTGAGAGCCGCATCGAAGCCGGCGCCGTACCGGACCGCCTCCTCGATCTCATCTGCTGCAGAACCCAGCGGTTCCGGTGCCGTTGAGAAGCCGTCGATCAAGGCGTCGGGCAGTGTCGACCCCGCAGAAACCCGCGCCCGGACGCGGGCCAGGATGTCGGGCCACGAGCCAGCCAGCTCCTCCTGCTGCTTCCGAGATTGTGCTCGTTGCACAGCGAAAGGGACCGTGCCGAGGAGGAGCGCGACGCCGAGCGCGACCATCGGAACCTCCAACGCCGCCATGGCAATGGCCCCTCCACAGGCTGCGGCTACGGTCGCGGCAGCCAAGGTTTGGGGCCGCGGCCACGCGATTCGCGGGGCTCTAATCGTCGGAACGTGCCGTGTGACCAGCACCCACACGGCGACACCAGCCATGAGAGCGGCTACACCTCTCATCGGGTCCACCTCACCGAGGCAAAGCGACCGTCGTCCGGCCGTGACCCGGTCCACACCAGGCGGTCGCCCTCCCGCTCGAAGAGCATCTGTGTTGTGAAGACCTCCCCATCGAGCTGGGTCGGGACGTAGGCGATCTCCTCAATGCGCCTCGTGCGACCCGAGCGGCGAAGGTGGACGACGAGATCGGTCACCGAACTGATCGTTCTCCGCACGAACGGGATCGCGATGTTCTGACCGGCAAGGACGCTGTAGGAAACGAGTTTCTCCAAAGCGTCTCTCGCCGAATTCGCATGTAACGTGGTGAGGCCAGAGCAGCCCGCGTTGAGGGCCATCAGCAGGTCTATCGCCTCGGGCCCTCGGACCTCCCCGACCACGATGCGGTCGGGTCGTTGGCGAAGCGCCTCGCGGACGAGGTCACGCAATGTGATCGCTCCGCCGCCATCGAGACCTTCGTCCCGCGTCTGCATCTGTGTCATGTCTGGCAGGTTCGCTTCGACCTCGAAGACCTCCTCGCAGCTGACAACACGACGGTCGGGTGGAACCT
>JAUVPA010000039.1 GCA_030598905.1 Acidimicrobiia bacterium | reverse complement strand
GAGAAGTTCGAAGGTACCGTCGGACAGATGGTGCAACAGCTTGGGGCAACTATGGGAGAGAACATCAGCGTGGCCCACATCGCCAGGCTCCACGTCGGCCAGGACGAGGATTAGGCAGATGGGGTCGAACCGGGTCATCGTCAAGCTCTCCGGTGAGGCGTTCGCCGATCCGGAGCTCAACTATGGCATCGACCCGGTGACCGTCGATCGGGTCGCAACGGAGATCGCTCAGGTGTCACGGAACGGACACGAGATCGGCATCGTTGTCGGTGGGGGGAACATCTTCCGCGGCCTTTCTTCAGGCGCACAGGGGATGGATCGGGCGAACGCCGACTACATGGGGATGCTGGCGACGGTGATCAATGCCCTCGCTCTGCGCGATGCGCTGGAGAGGGCAGGAGCCCAATGTCGGGTACAGACCGCCATCACGATTCAACAGGTGGCCGAGCCCTACATCAGGCTTCGCGCCATCCGCCATCTCGAGAAGGGCCGCATCGTCGTGTTTGCGGGGGGCACGGGCAACCCGTTCTTCACCACGGACACGACAGCGGCTTTGCGCGCCGCCGAGATCGGAGCGGACTACGTGCTCAAGGCGACGAAGGTCGATGGGGTCTACGACGCCGATCCTGAGATCGATCCCTCCGCGACCTTGCTTCCCGACGTGACCTACATGGAAGCCATCACCAAGCGACTCGGGGTGATGGACACCACCGCAATTACGATGTGCATGGACAACAACTTGCCCATCCGAGTCTTCAACATGATGGTGCCGGGGAACATCGCCAAGGCCGTCAATGGCGAGGACGTGGGGACGCTGGTTCGCTGACGCAAAGGAGGCGCCGTGATCGATGAGACCCTGCTCGAGGCCGACCACAAGATGGATCAGGCTGTCGAGCACACGGCACAGGAGTTCTCCGGTGTTCGCACCGGTCGCGCCAACCCGGGCCTCCTCAGTCGTGTGACGGTCGACTACTACGGAACCCAAACGCCGCTTCAGCAGCTAGCAGGCTTTTCGGTGCCCGAAGCGCGCATGCTCGTGATTTCGCCATACGACAAGTCGGCGATTGCGTCTATCGAAAGAGCGATCGGCGAGACGGATCTCGGTCTGAATCCGTCGAACGACGGCAACATCATCCGACTCGCCTTTCCGGCCCTCACCGAGGAACGCCGCAAAGAGCTGATCCGCCATGTGCGCCATTTGACGGAGGATGGTCGAGTCGCGGTCCGCAACGTTCGCAGGCACGCCAAAGATGCGATTGAGCGTGAGGAAGTGTCCGAAGACGACATCCACCGGGCCGAGAAAGAGCTGCAGGGGATGACCGACGTGCACATCGGGAAACTCGACGTGTTGCTCGCACACAAAGAAGAAGAGCTGCTCGAAGTCTGAAGCGGCCTTGAGGAGGGGATACGCAGTGAACGGGGGCGACGGAGAGGGCTACGAGCCTCATCCCGGTGATCCCTGGCACCCGGGATGGGGTGACGACACCGATGACGAGACGGTCGAGCCGACCAAACCGCTCGAAGGTGAGGATCGAGAAGGATTCTTCAAGCGCCTGCTCGGCGGCACAGACGTCGACGAGTCCGAGGAATCTGATGAGGGCTCAACCGACCATCTCTTCGATCCGATCCGGACCGAGGAAGACGGCGACCGGCGTTCCGTCGAGCACGTGTACGACACCCTGCGGCCCGACGACGGTTCTGCGGCGACAACCGTGCCGATGGATGAGCTTGCGATCGACGAGGGCGCCGGCGACGAGATCGAGCACGATGAGCCGTCGACACAAGCGGCGACCGGGCATCCCACAGAGGTTCTCCCTCCGGAACCAGTGCCGGCCGAGGAGCCTCCTTCGGGTCCGGTACCCGAGACCGACGTCACTTCAGCGTCACCTGAGTCGGACCGCGTTCCCGAATTCCCGCCGGTTCTCTCCGATGTGAGCTTCGATGCCTCCAGCGCCGGCTCTGAGGCTGCGCTCTGGGCAATCGAAGGAACCGGGCACAGTTCCGACGCGGCGATGGAGCACCAGGACCTTCTTGCTGAGTTCGCGGCGGCTGAGGAACGCGACGCAATAACGTCAGAGACTGCCACTGCGGAGCAAGCGATTGCCGAGACTGTCATCGACGTCTCCGCTGAGGAAGCGGCGAGCGACGAGACCGACCTCGAGGCCGCGGTCGCGGCGACAGAAGCCGCCGCCCTGACAGAGCAGTTCTCGGCCGCCAAACGAGGCGCAGACGACGTGCTGTCCGAAGACGCGGCATCTGCTGCCGCTGCCCATGAGGAGCGCCTGGCCGATTCTGAGGTCGATGCCATCGACATGTTTTCTCAGTATCAAGACACCCGTCGCGCTGTGCAGGCGGAGTCGGCAATGGCGGATCATGCCGGAGAGGCGGCCTCGGCTCACCTCGAGGCGGAGGCGGATGCTCTCAAAGCCACAACGGCGGATCAGATCGAACGAGAGCTGGCTCGTGCCCGCGCCGAAGCGACCGGCGCAGACATGGACACAACCGTTGGACGTGTCAGCCAACTCGAGGCCGCGACAGGTGCAGCTGCAGCCGCCGCCGAGCGGGAGGCACTCGGCGCAGAATTGGCGACAGCGGCGGCATCGGGTGCTGTCATGCGTGAACACGAGGCTGTTCGGCTCGGAACCGACGATGCGGCGACGAGCTTCTCCGTTCCTGACGTCGACACCACAGGCTTCGAGTTCGATGCACCAGAGCCCCACAACGAAGCTGCCGTCGACGCCCAAACGACCGGTCCCATCTCGCCACGCGGCGATACGGAACCTGCAGACGAGTCGGAGGAGCCGGAACCAGATGGCGTCGATGAGACCGACTCCGACGGTCCCACCTCGGACGAAGGCGAAGAACCGAAGAAACGAGGTTGGCGCAGGTGGCTGGGGATCGGCGCCACGGCGTCCGTGGCTGCAGAAGAAACGGCGGAGCCGACCGGTCAAGCATTAGCGTCAGCTGGTATGGCCGATCACCGACCCGGCGACGACGAGACGAGTGAGCTCCCCCTCTCGGAGGGTGATGAGGTCGAACCCGATGAGCCCCATCCCGTTCCGACAGACGACGATGTCGGATTCGAGGGCTGGCTCGACGACCCCAAGGACACGCCGCAGGCCAAATCCGCCGCCGACGATGCGGATGGTCCGTATGTGGCGCTCAACGACGACGATCCTGAGGAGGAGATCGCCGATTGGATGGCGTTCACGTCCGGCCAAGTCGAAGAAGCCACCACAGCACAGGACGCTCCCGATGGAGCCGATGAGGATGCAGTCGACCATGACGACGATCTGGCGTCCGAGGACGACGACGAACCCCATCCGCCAGACGAGGCGCCAGCGGACGAAGCGCCCGTGGACGAAGAGGACGAAGAGGACACCGACGAGTTCCCCGTCCCAGTGCCGATCGTCGGCGAAGGCCTCGACGACGAGGACGAAGATCAGACGGCCGAGGTCGTGGCTGCCGCCGCGGCCGTCGGCACGGTGCATGCCGTCGTCGACCTCACGGGGAAGGATGGGACCACGGAAGACCAGGACGAGGAGTCAGAGGGCGATCCATCGCCTGGAGACGACGTTTTCGACGAACTCACTAAAGAGGAGTATCTCCAGGGGGCAACGAGCGATCACGCCGACCTGGCCGCTGTGGTTGCCGTCGCCAGCCAGGAAGACACGGAGCAGGTAGCCCTCGCCGCATCGATGCCCGGTCTCGATAGTGGCGTCGTAGGTTTCGATGACGTCGTCGAAGCCGAAGGCCAATACGCAGCCACCGCCGGGGCACCGCGTGCGTCGAACCTGCTGCTACGGGTCGGATCGGCAATACTCCTCATCGTCGTCTTCCTGCTCTCGCTGCTGTGGCAGCCGGCGCTGATCGCTTTGGCGATGGCCGTCTTTGTTGTGGCAGCCGGCGAGTTCTATACGGTGCTGATGCAGAAGGGCTACAAGCCGCTGGCATTGTTCGGCTTCTTGGGAATCGTCGGTGCGTCGCTCGGTACCGTTTTCTGGGACATCGTTGCGATACCCGTGGCGTGGATGCTCACGGCTCTCGTGATCCTGGTCTTTTTCGCCGTCGTCCCGGGACGGCCCAAGCCGCTCGTGAGTTTCTCGGTCACGATTACGGTCGCCGTCTGGGTGGGGTTCGGCGCCTATGCCTTCCCGATTATCGAGTCCGACCAATACCGCGCACTCGTCCTGGCTGTGGTCGCCGGTGTTGCACTGATGGACATCGCATCGTACTTCGTTGGTCGCTACCTCGGTCGCAACCAACTAGCGCCCGTCGTGTCGCCGAAAAAGACATGGGAGGGTCTCGTCGGAGGCGTGCTGGTCGTGCTGCTGTTCGGAGCCGTGCTGGGGTATTTGGAGATCGAGCCTTTCGACCTCACCAGCGGCCTCTACCTGGGCGCTGTGATTGCCGTTGTTGGCCCACTCGGGGATCTCGCCGTGTCGGTCGTGAAGCGGAGCATCGGCGTCAAAGACATGGGGGCATTGCTTCCCGGTCACGGTGGCATCCTCGATCGCATCGACGCTCTTCTTTTTGTGATCCCTGCCGCCTGGGCCATGTACATCTGGTTGGGACTTCTCTGAAGCCGCTCGTCGTCCTCGGCGCAACGGGGTCCATCGGGGGTCAGACGCTCGAGGTGGCAGATCACCTCGACATCGCCGTCTCGACATTGGTCGTCGGCACGTTTTCGAAAGAGTTGGTAGCCATCGCGAGCGCCCGTCCCGACTCACGTGTCGTGATCGCGCAACCCGGCGGACGTGAGGACGAGGCTGCAGAGGAGTTCGGCCGGAGGGTGTCGTTCGGTCCCGAAGCCGTCTTGGAAGCTGCGGGGACGGACGGGCACATTGTCGTGAACGGGATCGTGGGCGCCGCCGGATTGGGGGCAACACTGGCAGCGCTTGAAGCCGGAAACCGTGTCGCCCTCGCCAACAAAGAGAGTCTTGTCGCCGGGGGGCCCCTGGTAGCCGCCGCTCGGGATCGAGGTGAAGGCGAGCTCATTCCAGTCGACTCGGAGCATTCGGCGATTTGGCAGTGTCTCCAGGGCGAGGACCACCGATCGGTGAAGCGCATCATCCTGACGGCATCGGGTGGTCCCTTCCGAGGGAGAACCGCCGAACAGCTGGAATCTGTGACCGTGGCCGATGCCCTCGCCCACCCCACGTGGTCCATGGGACCTCGGATCACCATCGACTCGGCGACACTGATGAACAAGGCATTCGAAGTCATCGAGGCACACTTCCTCTTTGGTGCCGAGTACGACAACATCGAAGTTGTCGTCCACCCGGAGAGCTTCGTCCATTCACTCGTCGAGTTCGACGATGGCGTTGTCAAAGCCGAGATGGGGCCACCCGACATGCGCAAGCCCATCCAACACGCCATCACGGCGCCGCAACGACCGCCCGCCGAACCGCCACAATTCGACCTCGTCGGCCGAACCCTCCGTTTCGAGAAGCCCGACCGCTCCACCTTCCCCGCACTCGATCTCGGGTACCGCGCAGGCAGAATGGGCGGAACAGCACCGGCAGTGCTGAACGCATCGGACGAAATCGCCGTAGCAGCGTTCCTCGACGGCGTGATCCCCTTCACTGCCATCCCCAAAGTGGTCGCCCATGTACTCGCAGCCGTCCCCGTCGCCCCGGTCGACTCAATAGCCGACGTCACAGCGGCCGATGCTGAAGCGAGAGCCGTCGCCGCGGCAGTGATAGAGCGATCGACGGCGTAAACAGACCCGGGCGGTAGCGTTACGGGGCTTCGCGAACCAGGAGCCCAGCATGGGAGCCATCGTCGTGATCGTCGGCATCGCGCTGATGATCATCATTCACGAGGGAGCGCACTTCGTCGCAGCGAAGGTGTTCAACATGAAGGCCACTGAGGCCTTCTTCGGGTTTGGCCCGACGCTTCTCTCTACGACGCGTGGCGAAACCGAGTACGGGGTAAAGGCCATCCCCCTTGGGGGTTACGTCCGGATCATCGGAATGAACCCGTTCGAGGAGATCGATGCCTCCGACGAGCACCGTACCTATCGCGCTGCACCCTTCTGGCAGAAATCGATCGTCGTGCTCGCCGGAATCGCGAGCCACCTCGTTGTCGCCCTTTTCCTGTTCTTCCTCGTTGCTCTGATCTGGGGTGTGCCCAAGACCGAAATCGGTGAGGACGGCCGGGAACGAGCCGTGGCGTCTACGACCGTCGGCACGGTTGCCGCGACCGTCGATGGCGAACCGACCCCGGCATCACAATCAGGAATCGAGGTAGGGGACCAAGTTGTCACCTTCGACGGTGAGCCCGTCGAGACGTGGCAAGACTTCGGCGAGGGTGCGGCGGCCAATCCGGGAGAGGCGGTGACGATCGGTGTCATCCGGGATGGCGAGCCGATTGCGCTCACGGCCACCCTTACGACGGTTGAGCGGCCGGTGGAGGTCGACGGTGAACCGGTTCTCGACGAGAACGGAGATGCCGTAACCGAGGAGAAGGGTTACTTCGGTATTGCCCCGACCCTGGAGATCGAGGAGATTGGTTTCTTCGCCGCGATCGGAAGCTCCGTCACGACGCTCTGGACCGCGATCATCGAGAGCGTCAAGGGACTCGGTTTGATGGTTGTGAACTTCCCCCGCGTTGTGGGCGCCGTTTTCGGTGCAGGCGGGGAGGAAGTACTAGAAACCGCACGACCGATCAGCCCGATTGGCCTGGTGCGCATCAGCGACACGCTGCAGAGCAGTCTCATTCTGCTTGCACTCGTCAACGTCTTCGTCGCCGTCTTGAACGTTGTGCCGCTATACCCACTCGACGGTGGGCACTTTGCCGTCGCGCTGTACGAGAAGATTCGGGGTCGAACGCCCGACGTCCGCAAGTTGATGCCGGTCGCCGTGGTCGTCTTCGCCTTTGTAGTGGCCCTGGGATTGCTCGGCATCTATCTCGATATCTTCAAGCCGCTTCAGTTGTGAGTTGTTGGTTCTCAGTTGTTAGTCAGAGTGTCTCGAAGCTGCGTTCTACCATCGCAGTGAGATGACGATTCCTCGACGGAACACACGACAGCTGCACGTTGGTGGTGTCGCCGTGGGTGGTGGAGCCCCGGTATCGGTGCAGTCCATGACGACCACCAAGACGGCCGATGTCGACGGCACGCTTGCCCAGGTGTACGCATTGGCCGGCAACGGAGCCGACATCGTCCGGATTACCTGCAACGACACGGACGCCGCTCAAGGGCTCGCCGAGATCGTGCCTCGATCGCCGGTCCCGATCGTGGCCGACATCCACTATCAATACCGCCTCGCCCTCGCCGCCATCGAGGCCGGAGTCACCGGTCTCCGTCTTAACCCGGGCAACATCCGTAAAGAGGACCAGATCAAGGCCGTCGCCAGAGCTGCTGGAGACGCCGGCATTCCTATCCGAGTGGGCGTCAACGCCGGTTCGCTCGACAAGAACCTTCTGGCCGAATACGGCTCGGCCACACCGGAAGCACTGGTCGCCTCGGCGCTCAAGGAGATCGCGTATCTCGAGGATGTCGGCTTTTCCGACATCAAGATCTCCGTAAAACACTCCAACGTGCCTCTGATGGTCGACTCGTATCGCCTGCTGTCCGAAACCGTGGATTATCCCCTTCATCTCGGGGTCACGGAGGCGGGCCCTCCACCCGGCGGTTTGATCAAGTCGGTTGCGGGGATCGCGACCCTCCTGCTCGAAGGCATCGGCGACACCATCCGGTTCTCGTTGACGGCCGATTCGGTCGAAGAAGCCAAGGCCGGGCGCCAGCTGCTCGAGTACCTCGGTCTCCGAGAACGAGAAGGCCTCGACCTGATCGCCTGTCCGTCGTGCGGGCGTGCCGAGGTCGACGTGATCCAGGTTGCCGAAGACGCCCGCAATGCGCTCGAGGCCGAGAACCTGCCCATTCAGGTTGCTGTGATGGGCTGTGTCGTCAACGGGCCCGGCGAGGCGCGGGAAGCGGACATTGGAATCGCAGCCGGACGGGGAAGGGGCCACCTCTTCATCGAGGGACAGGTCGTTCGCGTCGTCCAAGAGAGCGAGATGGTGGAGGCGCTACTCGACGAGGCTCGCAAGCTGGTCGCCGAAGGCGCCGAAGCCCGACTTGCCGCCGCCGATGTAGACGCTGCCGATCTGGCAGAGGAGACTCGCGTCGAGCTTTTGGGAGTGCAGGGCGACGCCAACCGTGTGGAGCAGCGACGAGCCGACGTTGCCCGCGTCGCCGCCGGTGAAGACCCGGACTGAGAACCCGGCGGGCTTCACGGTCAAGCCTACGAGTTGTAAGTTTGGCTCTCAACGCTGCGTCGGGAGGCGAGGTGACGACTCCTCCGACCGGGACCATCACATTTCTCTTCACTGACATCGAGTCTTCGACTGCGATCTGGGAGGAGGATCGCGGCGCGATGTCGAGCAATCTTGCCGTCCACGACGAGCTACTCCGACGCGAGATGGCTGACGGCGCCGGCTACGTCTTCTCGGCCGGTGGAGACGGCTTTGCAGCCGCGTTCTCGACAGTCACCTCAGCCATCAAGGCTGCGGTCGCGGCACAGATAGCTCTGGGCAAAGCCGATTTGCAGCCCAGGTTGCGCGTGCGGATGGCGCTTCACACCGGCGAGGCTGACGAACGAGACGGCAACTACTACGGGCCTGCCCTCAACAAGTGTGCGCGACTGATGGAAGTCGCGGCCGGCGATCAGATCCTCGCGTCCCAGGCGACGGCACAAATGACCGTCGGGGATATCGGTCTCTTGGTACCACTGATCGATCTCGGAGTCCACCGTCTGCGCGACTTCTCAGCTCCCGAGCGCGTCTATCAGGTGACACACCCGAGCCTGCGCCAGAAATTCCCCCTGTTGTCGTCGACCGTAGAGGTCGTCGGTAATTTGCCGCGGGCATCCACGAGCTTTGTCGGCAGAGGTGATGAGCTCGCAAGCCTCTCCGCCTTGTTGGTGGCGGAGAGGCTGTTGACCCTTGTCGGTCCGGGTGGGTCGGGGAAGACCCGCCTCGCGCTCGAGGTGGCCCGCGCCGCAGCCGACAAGTATCCGGACGGAGCTTGGCTGATCGATCTTGCCCCGATCAACGCAGACGACCTCGTTGTTGAGCAGCTCGCGGCGCCACTGGGCGTACAGGATCTCGAACCGGAGTCAGGGCGCGATCTGATGGGCATTGTGACCGAACATCTCCGCGACAAGCGGACGTTGTTGGTTTTCGACAACTGTGAACATGTTGCCGCGTCCGCTGCTACCACGGTTGCGGCCCTGCTCGACGGGTGCCCGGAGCTGACGGTCCTGGCGACGAGTCGAGAGACGCTTGGGGTGACGAGTGAATCCACCTATCACGTCCCGCCGTTGCCCCACAGCTCGGACGGAGGCGAAGAGGCGTCCGACGCGGCTCGGTTGTTCATGGACCGGGCACTGCGCGTCAGGCCGACGTTGGAAGATGAGGGCAACGCCGGCGCCGTTGACGAGATCGTGGCGCGCCTCGACGGAATGCCCCTCGCGATCGAACTAGCCGCGGCGAGGGTTCGAGTCTTGAGCCCGGCCGAGATCGCTGCCCGGCTTGGCGAAAGGCTCGACTTGCTCCATGAGACCAAAGGACGACAACCGCGGCACATGACACTCCGGGCGACGCTCGATTGGAGCCACGCTCTCCTCGGTCAGAACGAACAAACGGTCTTGCGAAGACTCGCAGTTTTCTCGGGGGGTTGGAGTCCCGCAGCCGCCGAGGTCGTGTGTGCCGACGAGAGTCTCGTGCCCGGCGAGGTTCTCGACGCTCTCGAGGGAATGGCCGACAAGTCTCTCGTTGAGGTCTCGATCCGAGGAGGTTCGAGCCGTCATCGTCTTCTGGAAACGGTTCGCCAATCTGCCCTCGAGAAGCTGGCTGAAGCAGCGAGCGAGCCGGACATTCGGCGGAGACACGCCCGCTATTACCTCCAGCTCGCCCAAGACCATGATGCAGAACTGCGTGGAGCGGCACAGATGACCCACGTGGCAGCGATGGACGCAGACCACGACAACATTCGTGCCGCATTGGACTGGTCGTCGCGTTCCG
>JAUVPA010000056.1 GCA_030598905.1 Acidimicrobiia bacterium | reverse complement strand
TGCGCATTCGGCTGCTGCTTGGCCGTGGGGGGACGGTACGAACCGAAGCGGAGCCTCTTGCCGGCGAGATCGCACTCGATGGCGGATCCGGGGCGATTCTGAGGATCGAGGTCGACGACGAGCCGGTGCGATCGAGCGACGTCGGCCTGTTCCACAAGACGACCGAGCGTCGGCAATATGTATCGCGACAGAAGCGACACCCACTCGCCGACGAGGTGCTGCTGGTGAACGAGCGTGGCGACATGACTGAAGCCACGGGGAGCAACTTGGTCTATCGAATCGGTGACGATTGGTTCACGCCTCCGCTGGAGTCGGGATGCCTACCGGGGATCTACCGAGCGAAGCTCATTGCCGACGGCACGCTCTCCGAGCGTCGCTTCCCGATGGCTGAATTGGCGCAGACTGCAGGTCTCGCCCTGGTCAATTCGGTACGCGGATGGCAGCCGGCCGAATTGCGCTGATCAGGACAATACGTACCGGGAACGTTCGATCAGAGCGAGCGCCTCTCGCCGAGATCGGGTTCCCCGCTGTCGCGGATCCCTTCCCTCCATGACGGCCTCGGCGCCCTCGAGGTCGGCGAGGGCGCTGCGGAGGTCGGATGTGGTGCGTGCAGACAGGTAACGGCTGGTCCCGCGCCGGTAGAGAGTACGTGCGTGGGGAGGCGCGGTGGCCACGATCCGATCATCGAGATCGATGATCCGGTCGGCAACGCGGCCCGCCAGATTCACGTATGAGCCACGCGAGTCGGTATGCGTCCGCCGCCGGTGACCGGTTCGTTCGGCGTTGCGGACGACGTTGCCGGTGATCAAGAGAACGGCACAGCCGAAGACCAGAAGGGGAAGAAGCTTCCAACCGGCGAAAATGAAGAAGAACAAAACGACGGGGAAGAACGGCATCCGCCCTCTGACGATCATGGCCTCACTGTACATCGTTGAACCTCGGTCGGACCCGGCCGGGCACGGGGTTCGAAGCGCTTGTCGCAGGAGTGAGGCCCGGCGCGGCCGAGACAGGTCTACCCTCGCTCGCTCGATGGGTGACTATCACGTTCATCTGCACCCGCACGGCGCCTACGACGGAACGGGTCCCGAGCCAGGGACCTACCCGGATGGCCACATCGAGGCCTACGTCGAGGCGGCGGCCGCGCGGGGCGTTCAAGAAGTCGGTTTCACCGAACATTGGTATCGGTGCGTGGAATCGGCACCCGTCCTGGGAGACTTCTGGGAGGACGATTCCCGATCCGATCTTGCCAACCTCACAGCCGAGGTGATGGAGATTGAGCGAAACCTCTCAATCGAGTCATACGTCGATGCCGTTGTTGGTGCCAAAGACCGGGGTCTCCCCGTGCTCCTTGGGCTCGAAGTCGATTTCTTTCCGGAGTCGATCGAAGCCGTTACGGACTTTCTCGGTGACTATCCGTGGGACTTTCTCGTCGGGTCGGTTCACTGGATCGGGGCTTGGGGATACGACCGCAACAACTCACAGTTCGAGTTCGATCGTCGGGGCACCGAGAGAGCGTACGAGGAGTACTTCAGCCTGGAAGAACAGCTGGCCGCATCGGGATCGGTGGATGTTCTGGCACATGCGGACGCCGTGAAGAAGAAGGGTCGGTTCCTCAGCGACCCGCCGTTTGAACTCTACGAGAACGTTGTTGCCGCAGCAGTCGCATCCGGCACCGCTGTTGAGATCAACACTTCGGGGTGGTGGCATGTCGCCGAGGAGGTCTTCCCCCATCCGGCTTTCTTGCAGATGTTCCACGATGCCGGCGTTCCCATCACTTTGGCATCGGACGCGCATCGACCCGAGTTCGCCGGGCGCGGCTTCGACCGCGCCGCCGAGTTGGCGCGAACAGTTGGATACACACATTGCTTGCAATTCCGGAATCGCGTGGCGACCGAGGTACCCCTACCGTCCTTCTCACCGTGACCGGCAGAATCCACGAACAACACCCGTTTCGCACGCCGGAAGAGAAGAGGGACCGCGTCCGCCAACTCCGCGGGAGGATGGCCGCACCCGTCACGATCCTGACCGCCGGAGGCCCCGACTCCGCCACCGGCATGACGGTGTCCTCGCTGGTGGCGGCCGAAGGTGATCCCGGAAGGATCTACTTCCTCGTCGGGCCAGACACAGACTTCTTCGACATCATGCAGCACACAACACGTCTTGTCGTCCATGTCCTCTCCGGGGACAACCGGGCGATGTCCGATGTGTTTGCCGGTATCCGGCCCAGCCCGGGCGGTCTCTTCGCTGGCCTCGATGTCGAGTACTCGGAGTGGGGTCCCGTCATCCCAGCGATCGGCAACCGTGCCTATTGCACCTACCGCGGCGGCGTCGAAGAGAGCTACTCGTTTCTCGTGTCGGCGACCATCGACCACGTCGAGATCGACGACCTCGCCGATCCTCTGTTGTATTACCGCGGCGCTTACCGATCGCTGTCGTGACGTCCGGAGCCCCCGCAGTGTGGCTCGAGACACTCGGATGTTCGAAGAACCAGGTCGACTCCGAGAAACTACGAGTGGTCTTGGGTGATTCGGGGTATGTCGAAGCCGAGAGTCCCACCGTCGCCGACGTCGTGATGGTCAACACCTGTGCCTTCATCGAAGAGGCAAGGCGCGAGTCGATCGAGACGATTATCGACCTGTCGGAGGTCAAGCGGGCCGACGCCAAACTCGTAGTCGTCGGCTGCATGGCGCAGCGTTACGAAACCGAATTGGCGTCGTCTCTGCCTGAGGTCGACGCCGTCGTCGGCCTGGACCGCTATCCGGAGCTGGTCGGCAGGCTCGACCACATGACGGGTTGGCAACCGATCTCCCTAAGCCCGACCCGGCGTTCCAACATGGACATCCTCTTCGAGGTTCGTCGGCCGACACCGACGATGCCGTTCGCCTATGTGAAGGTCGCGGAGGGTTGCGACAAGAAGTGCACCTTTTGCGCCATCCCTCAGTTCCGCGGCGAGCAACGGTCCCGACCGCCCGTCAACATCCGGGATGAGATCGCCGATCTGACGGAGTCTGGGGTCGGCGAGATCGTTCTCGTCTCCCAGGACTTGGCCGCTTATGGTCGTGACATCGACGCGCCGGGCGGAATCGTCGAGTTGCTCCGTTTCGTCACAGACGTCGAGGGATTGAGACGCCTTCGGCTCTTCTATCTCTATCCGCGTGAGATCCGGCCGGCGCTCATCGAGGAGATGGCCGGCAACGATCTCATTGCCGACTACTTCGACCTCTCTCTTCAACACGTATCTCCCCAGCTGCTGCGGGCTATGAAGAGACCGGGTTCGGGCGACTCTCACCTCGATCTGATTCACCACATTCGCCGCTCGGCGCCTGCTGCTGCGATGCGTTCTAGTTTCATCGTCGGATTTCCCGGCGAAAGCGACGACGACGTCGAGCAGCTGGCCCAGTTCCTCGTGGAGGCTCAGCTCGACTGGGTCGGGTTCTTCCCATTCTCGCCAGAAGAGGGAACGCAAGCTGCATTTTTCGACGCTCAGGTTCCCGACGAGGAGAAGGGGGAGAGGCTGCGCCATCTGCAGGCGATCCAGGACGACATAACAACGGGTCGTGGAACTGAGCAGATTGGACGAGAGCTCGAGGTCGTGGTGGACCAGGTTGAAGACGGTGTTCCCGTGGCTCGTTCGTATCGGGAGGCACCGGAGATCGATGGTGTGGTTCTCCTCGACAAGGGAAACCCCGGCGAGTGGCTGACGGCCCGAGTCGACGGCGGCTACGGAACGGACGTCATAGCGAAAGTGGTCTCGGCGCAGTGAGAGTGGACGTTCTTGCTGTGGGAACGGAATTGCTCTTGGGCCAGATCGTCAACACCAACGCCTCTCAAATTGGCGAGCGGCTTGCCGCGTCTGGGCTCGACCACTTCCATCAAGCGGTGGTGGGCGACAACCTGGAGCGAGTCGCCACCGCGATCGAGGAAGGATGTGCCCGGTCCGACGCCCTCATCATCACCGGCGGCATAGGGCCTACCAGGGATGACCTGACGCGCGAAGCTCTGTGTGTTGCCGCCGGAACCCCGATGGGATTCGACGAGGACTATGCGACCCGCTTGCGCGACTACTGGGAAGCGAGAGGCCGGCCGATGCCGGACTCGAACCTCCGCCAGGCGCAGGTTCCCCTCGGAGCCGAGTTGATCGACAACCCAAAGGGAACGGCTCCTGGCCTCAGAATGCGCTTGGGAGACACATGGGTCTTTTCTCTGCCGGGTGTGCCGGCCGAGATGTTGCCCATGTTGGAAGACGACGTCCTCCCCTTCTTGCGTGGCGAAGCAGGTGCCGATTCCGGCGTAGTGGTGAGCAGGATCCTTCGGACCTGGGGGGAGAGCGAATCGAAGATCGGCGAGATGCTCGAGGAGTTGTTCGAATCCGCCGAGAACCCGACGTTGGCATTCCTCGCCTCAGCGGGTGAGATCAAGGTCCGGCTCACGGCGAAGGCCGCAACGCGTGACGAAGCTGTGGCCTTGATCGAACCGGTCGAGGCTGAGGTGCGAGCGACGCTCGGTTCTCGCGTATTCGGCGCCGACGATGAGACCGTTGAGTTGGTGCTCCTCGAATTGCTGCGCAACCATCGGTGGTCGTTGGGAAGCGCAGAGAGCATGACGGGCGGGTTGATCGCGGGACGCATCACGGCAATCTCGGGTGCGAGCGACACGTATCGCGGCACGATCGTCGCCTACGACTCCGCGGAGAAAGAGTCGTTGTTGAGTGTGCCTCGCGAGCTCGTCGAGTCACACGGCGTGGTCAGCGAAGGTGTGGCGCGAGCGATGGCGGAGGGTGCAGCAAGCCGCCTCAACGTCGATGTCACGGTCGCAGTCACCGGCGCTGCCGGACCCGAGCCTCATGGAGGGCGAGAGGTGGGAATCGCCGTCATCGCGGTCAAGACTCCGGAGTCTCTGCAGGCGAAGACCCTGCGGCTACCCGGCGACCGGGAGCGGATTCGCACATTCGGCACGACGGCCGCTCTGCATTTGACGAGGATGAGCCTCCAGGGCGTGTCGTGGGGGAATTGACACAGCGGCTGTTTCTCGGTGTGGCTGTCGACGACGAAGTTCGGCATCACCTTGCCTCTTCACTAGACGCGCTCGAAAACCCACTTCCAGGCAGCACCGTGCCTCCTGAGAACTGGCATGTCACATTGCGATTCCTCGGAGCTGCGACACAAGTGCAGCGTGAACGGGTCCTCGGCTCCATACACGAGGGCCTCGACGCTCGGGAGTTCTCCATCCGATTCGATGGATTGGGGGCGTTTCCGCGTTCGCCCCGGGCGTCGGTGCTTTTCGTGGGGATCGAAGATGGAGCAGAAGGACTGGCGATGCTGGCGGAGGTATGCGAGGAGGCGGCGATAGACGCCGGATTCGATCCGGAGGGCCGGCCGTTTCATCCGCACCTGACGCTGGCGAGGATCCGGCCCCCGCAAGACGTGACCAGCCTGATCGAGCGATTCGGCGTACTCGGTGCCCGCCAGGTGGTGGCGCGAGTTGTCCTATACGTCAGTCATGTCGGCCGAGGCGGGGCGCGTTACGCGGTGATCGAGCGGATCCCGCTCCTTTCGTAGGCTTGGCTCGTGCCCATCCGATCGCGAGAGGCGACGTCCGCCGCTGGCTGGAGATGCGGGGGATCCAGCCATAACCTCGACATCGAACACACGTTCGCCTAGGGTTCGCCCCCCCGATCGAATACCATTGATGTGATTCGGTCGGTTTCTGTCACGGGCAGTGGATACGGTCAGTGGATACGGTCGACTGAACGAATGAAACGGAGAGGAGCCGCCGTGAGCGACCACGATGATCGCGACAAGAACCTCGAGATGGCGATGGACCAGATCGAGCGACAGTTCGGCAAGGGCGCCATCATGAAGTTGGGCGAAGACAACATCCGCCAGATCGAAGTCATCCCCACGGGGGCCTTGTCCCTCGACCTGGCACTCGGCATCGGCGGCTTGCCGCGAGGTCGTGTCGTTGAGATATACGGCCCGGAGGGTTCCGGAAAGTGCCTCACGGCAGATACCTACATCTGGACCGATCTCGGTTTGGAGACGGTTGCCGAGTTCTTCGAGCGCCTCGGACAACGGGCCTCGTGCACCAGCCGGGTGACCGACGTGTCAGAGCAGGGCGTTCGCGTTGTCAACGAGCGCGGAGAACTGGAATCTGTGACGGCGCTCACCCACAACAATCGACGCCCCGTCGTCCGGATCGAGGTGCGATCGGGTCGGTCCGTCAAGGTGACCAAGAACCACCCGCTGCGGGTAATGAACGACTCCGGCTCCATCGTATGGCGGCAAGCGTCGGAGATCGCAGAGGGAGATGTTCTCGTCTCGGCGATTTTCGGGGCACATGAAGCTGCCGGTGGTGGGTTGAGTGAGGACGAGGCGATACTCCTCGGATACCTCGTTGCAGAGGGATCTCTGTCGTACGAGACCTCGATCCGGTTCACCAACACCGATCCCGAAGTGGGACGCGAGTTCTCGCGACTCATTGAAGCGCTATTTGACAAAACGCCCGTGGTCTACAACGAGCAGGAGTATGCCGTTCACGGCAAGGCGATTCGATCGGAATTCGCCGATCGGTATGGCTTGGAGTATGTGACGGCAGCCGGCAAGAAGGTGCCGCACTGCGTCCGCGTCGGCGGTCACAAGATCCAGAAGGCGTTTCTCTCAGCACTGTTTGAGGGCGACGGATGGATCGACGGGTCGTCGACGGTTGGATTCGCTTCCGCTTCGGAGCAACTGGCGAGTGAGGTGCAGTTGTTGCTCTACGGCTTCGGAATTCCGGCGACCCTCAGGCCGAAGTACAACAAGGATTACGAGCGGTATTACTGGACGGTGACTGTGAACCCGTCGGTAACCGATCGCTTCATCGAAGAGATCGGTTTTCGTTCCGCCCGGCGTGGTCGACAGGTTGAGAGCAACTTCAAGGAGCCACGCCACGACCCGCAGCTCGAAAACGTCCCTCATCTCGCCGGATTGCTTCGGGACCTGCGTGACAGCGTGGGAGGAGACCGAGAGTTTGATCGTATTGCAGGCGGTGACTTCCGCATCGACTTGGATCTGGAGGTTTCGAAGACCCGTCTGCAGCGAATCATCGACTGGGCAGAAACGAAGCAGTTGCCTCCAACCGGTTCCTCGATCTTGTCCTATTTGAAAGACCTTCTCGATCTCCGATACACCTATGAGCGTGTGGTTCTCGTTGAGGATGCTGGGGAGCAACCGACCTTCGATCTCGTTGTTCCCGACACGCACTCATTCCTTGCCAACGGCATTCTGTCGCACAACACGACGGTGGCGCTGCACGTGATTGCCGAGGCGCAGCGAAATGGAGGCATGGCTGCCTTCATCGACGCTGAGCATGCCCTCGATCCGATCTACGCCAAGGCAATCGGTATCGACATCGACGAGCTGTTGATCTCCCAGCCGGACACCGGTGAGCAGGCGCTCGAAATCACCGACATGCTCATCCGCTCCGGCGCCCTCGATGTCGTCGTCATCGACTCTGTCGCGGCCCTCGTGCCGCGTGCCGAACTCGAGGGTGACATGGGCGACACTCACGTCGGCCTGCAGGCACGCCTCATGTCACAGGCCCTGCGCAAGCTGACGGGTACGATCAACCGTTCCCAGACCATGGCCGTCTTCATCAACCAGCTGCGGGAGAAGGTAGGTGTGATGTATGGGTGCTTCTCCTACGGCACGCGGGTGACGCTGGCCGACGGCACGCAGGAGAAGATCGGCAAGGTCGTCAATCAGCGGATGGACATCAAGGTTCTCGCCGTTGATCCCGAGAGTGGGTCGGTTGAGCCGAAGCGGATCATCAATTGGTTCGACAACGGCACGTCTAGACGGTTTCTCCAGTTCAAGGTTTACAAGCCGGAGGGCAACGGGCGAGCTCAATTCTCGGCAACCGAGAACCACCAGATCGCGACTCCCCTCGGTTGGCAGGCCGCCGGCGAGCTGCAGGTCGGCGACTCGGTCCTGATGCCGCTTCCGCACTATCTGTCGGAGCAGCAGCGCCAGCTCGTGTTGGGTGGCTTGATGGGAGACGGTTCCGTGTCCCCGAAGCGGGTTGGTGCCTGCGGAGTGGCAATGAAGTCCCGCTTCCGGTTCGGACACGGCAGGAAGCAGGATGAGTACGTCCGCTGGAAGGCCTCTCTTCTCGAGGGTGTGCCGCTGTTGATCAGTCCGCACAGCAAAGGCGGGTTGATGGTGGAGACAACACCGCTCATCGAGCTCGATGCTCTGCGTGAGGCGGTGTATGTGGGTGGCAAGAAGGTGCTCAGTTGGGACTACCTCAAAGCGCTGACACCGTTTTCCCTCGCCATCTGGTACTTGGATGACGGCACGTTCACCGAACGCCGCGTCGATGGATCCGCCGGCCGATCCGAGATATGCGTCGAAACGATGGAGCCATCGTCTCGTGACCGACTCGTCGAACTACTCCGTGATACCTACGGCTTGTCGTGCAAGCTCAGGGACCGAGCCGACAAGGCGGTGATTGTCTTCGACAGGGACGGGACGGAGGCGTTCCATGCCCTGATCGCACCGTATGTGCCGGAGACCATGAGCTACAAGCTGCTCCGGCACCACCGCGGCCGATACAGCGTCGAAGTGGAGCCTGCCACCAAGCAGATGAAGCTTCACCCGGTGCCCGTGTTGGATATCCACGAGAAGCCGAAGACGCGTTCGATGCACAAGTTCGACATCGAAGTGGAGGGTCACCACAACTACCTGGTCGATGGTGTTGTGGTCCACAACTCACCTGAGGTGACGCCCGGTGGCCGCGCCCTCAAGTTCTACTCGACCGTACGCATCGACGTGCGGCGCATCGAGGCAATCAAGAACGGCACCGAAAACGTCGGCAACCGGGTTCGGGCGAAGATCGTCAAGAACAAGGTGGCCCCGCCGTTCCGCCTTGCCGAGTTCGACATCATGTTTGGCGAGGGCATCTCGCGTGAAGGCAGCCTCATCGACGTCGCCGTCGAGTACAGCATCGTCAAAAAGGCGGGTGCCTGGTACACGTTCGATGGCGATCAACTTGGTCAGGGACGGGAGAACGCCAAGAAGTTCCTCCGTGAAAACCCGGAGATTGCCATGCAACTCCAGGACCAGGTACTTCGTGAGGTCGGTCTGGTCGTCGACGCGGC
>JAUVPA010000096.1 GCA_030598905.1 Acidimicrobiia bacterium | reverse complement strand
GGTCGGCCGGTGTGTGCTCGAGCAAGCCGCAACGCCGCCATGGTGGCCTCGGTGCCTGAGTTCGTGAAGCGGATCTTGTCTATGGAATCGACGCGATTGCACAGAAGCTCGGCGAGGCCCACCTCGAACTCGGTTGGGGCGGCAAACGCTGTGCCTCGCGCTGCGGCGGACTGGGCAGCACGGAGTACCTGTGCGTGGGCATGGCCGTGGATGAGTGAGGTGTAGTTGTTGAGGAAGTCCACGCGCTCGTTGCCGTCGATGTCGACGATCACCGACCCAGCCCCCGACGTCATTGTCGGCGGGAAGGGCGGGAAGAAGGTCGTGCTGCGTGTTGTGCCTCCGGGCAGTGACTCGGCAGCACGCCCCGACATCGCCCGCGACCGGGGGTTCTGAGACTCGAACTCCTCAATCGTCCGTTTCAGCGCCAGTTCTCGGTCCATGGGCAGGAGCCTATTCCCGTCTGGCGGTACGCCAGACGGTCTTTGCCTCCAGTTCAGGCGGCGTCGATCTCCAACCCGCGCAGTGCGATGTGGATCATCGAATCGAACGTCTTCTGCCGTTCCTCCGGTGTCGTCTCTTCGACCACCCCGATCACATCAGAGACGGTGAGGATGGCCAGGGCCCTCACCCGTTCCTCGGCGGCGATCGCGTAGAGGCCGGCGGCTTCCATCTCCACCGCCAGTATTCCCATCCGTCTCCAGATGTCGACTGCGTTGGCCACCGGGTTGTAGAACGTGTCCGATGAGTGGACCGTGCCTACGCGCACCGGCTGCTCGAGTTCGGATGCTGCGTTGACGGCCGAGTTGAGGAGCCTGTAATCGGCGGCGGGCGCAAAGTCCCAGCCGCCGTAGCGAGTCCGGTTGACTGCAGAGTCGGTCGATGCCGCGATGGCGATGACGACATCTCTCAATTCGACGCCGGCACCGACTCCGCCACACGACCCCACCCGGACGAGGCGTTTGACTCCGTACTCCCGGATGAGCTCGGTGAAGTAGATCGAGGCGGAGGCGATGCCCATTCCGGTGCCCATGACGGACACGCTCATACCTTTGTAGTCGCCCGTGAAGCCGAGCATGTTGCGGACGGCCGTCACCTGTTTCACGTCGGACAGGTAGGTCTCAGCGATGTGTTGGGCACGCAGGGGGTCGCCCGGCAGAAGCACTGCTTCGGCGATGGACCCGGGAGGAGCTTCGATGTGTGGTGTAGGCATGGGGCGTGAGACTACCGATGCGTAGCGGCCGTCGGCCAGACCGATTCCCCTCCTACCATCGACGCCATGGGGAGCCTGAGTTTCACCGAGATCCTCACCATTCTCGTGGTGGTTCTGCTCATCTTCGGTCCGAATCGTCTCCCGGAGTTCGCCAGGCGCGTCGGTGAGTTGATTGCCAAAGGACGCCAGGCCGTGGCGGCGTTCACCGATCAGCTCAACGGTGAGCACAGCGACGCCATGGAGCCGCTGCGGGATCTCAAGCGCGAGTTCGATGGGGCCAAACAGGACATCAGCGATGCCATGACGACGTTCGCCGGTGGAGGGACGATGCAGTCGCCGGCCGAGGCGGACGGCACGGTCGACGAGACGACGTCTGCATCGATCGATGCAGAACGAACCCCTGCCGACGATCAGGGGATCGCCGACACCGTGACCCCCATGTACTCCGTCCGCGACGACGGCGGGCCGGGAGACAGTCCGCCACCGGAGCCAAGCCGGCCCGAAGGCGACGAGTCGTCCGCCGACAAAGACGTGGGAAGCGAAGAGTGACGTCCCAGGCCACCCCCTTCATGACGCACCTGGGCGAGTTCCGGACTCGACTGTTCAAGTCGCTCATCGCAGTCAGCGTTGGAGCCGTGTTTGCCTTTGCCTTCCACGAGGAGATCCTCGAGTTCCTCGCACGGCCGTACCGCGTCGCCGTGCCCGACACGGGTCTGGCGATCTTCCGGCCCACAGAAGCCTTCAGCCTCGTGATGCGTATCTCACTGTGGGGAGGGGTCATCCTCGCCAGTCCCGTGATCCTGTATCAGCTGTGGCGATTCGTGGCGCCGGCTCTTTCACGGCGGGAAAAGAAGTGGGCGGTTCCCCTCACCGCTCTGTTCGTTCTCCTGTTCGCGTTGGGAATCACGGTTGGTTATCTCGCTCTGGAGCGAGGCCTGACTTTCTTGCTCGCCTTCGGCGGCGATGCTCTCGAGCCGGTCATCGGGGCCGACCTCTACTACAAGTTCACGATGCGGTTCTTGCTCGCTTTTGGCATCGCGTTCGAGTTCCCGGTGTTCCTCTTTGCCGCGGCCGCGGTCGGAGTCGTCACGAGCACGACACTCCGCCGATACCGCAGGTGGGCGGTCGTGATCATCCTGGTGGCTGCTGCCTTCATCACCCCATCGGGTGATCCGCTCACATTGATGTTCTTGGCCGCGCCGCTGTACATCTTCTACGAGATCACCATCCTCGCCGTGAGGTTCCTGCTCAAGAAGTGATCGCGGCCCCACGGATCGGAAGCGGTGCTGGATCACGTACTCTGGGGCTCGTGGACCTCTACGCACGCGTCAACATCCTCGGAGGCAGAGCCGTTCGCCTCAAACGCGGAGATGTCGCCAATGCCATCTCGCTCGATTCCGATCCGGTGGAGCGCGCCAACGGCTGGGTCGCCAAGGGGGCTGGCATCCTCCACGTGGTGGATCTCGATGCCGCGGCGTACGGCGACTATCAGAACCGCCCCATTATCCACCAGTTGGTCGCCGAGGTGCCGGTGCCTGTGCAGGTCGCCGGGGGTATTCGATCGCCGCGCGAGGTCGACGATCTCCTCGACGGCGGTGCTTGGCGGGTGGTGATGGGCACCGCTGCCATTGTCGACCAGGTGATGGTGTGGGAGCTCTGTCGCCGCTACCCAGGCCAGATCGTCGTTTCTCTCGACATCAACGACAACGAAGAACTTGCGACCCGCGGCTGGACGCAGAACAGCGGCAGATTCCTCGAGGAGGCCCTGATCGAGATGAGTTCTGCCGGTGCGGCCGCAATCACGATTGCCGAGGTGGGTCGGGACCCACTCGAGGAGCCACCGAATCTCGATGCTCTGCGGCGAGCGCTCTCCATCGTCGACGATCCCATCATCTCCGCGGGCGGTGTGCGCAACCTCGACGACCTGCGTGATCTGATCGAACTCGAGGTCGACGGAAAGTCTCTTGCCGGGGTGATCGTCGGTCGCGAGGTCACGGCCGGTCGCTTCACCCTCGAAGACGCGGCGCGGCTCGCCGGTGCCCCGGCTCCACTCTCGAGAACCTGGACGACCGACGAGCTGGCAGCGATGCTCTCGAGCTACGACATCACCGATGAGGGCCGCCAAACGGTGGAGGGATTCCTCGGATTCCTGGCCGCCGAACCCGAAGCCTGACGCCGCTGTTTCGCCTGAAGAGTCCACCAACGTTGGCGGAGTGCTACCGTTCATGTGCTGCTTCGGCGGCGACTCGTCTGCGTCCGTTGCTCTTGGGCCGGATCGAGAGCAGGGTCGTACCAAAGCATTGCAGTAAGTAGGAGCGGGGCACGTTTGGCCCCCAAGCGAATAGGACGAGTCAGGATGAACATCTACGTCGGAAACCTCCCCTTCTCCACCACAGGTGGCGATCTCGAGACACTCTTCGGTGAGTACGGCGAGGTCGAATCGGCTGCGGTCATCACGGACCGCGAGACCGGCCGCTCACGCGGTTTCGGCTTCGTGGAGATGCCGAATGAGGCTGCCAGCACGGCCATCGAAGAACTGAACGGCAAAGACTGGGGGGGTCGCCCCTTGACGGTCAACGAGGCGCGCCCCCGCCGCTGACCCAAACCCCTCGTTCTTGGGTAGAACCACGGCGCTCTGCGTCGACTTCTCACCCAAGAACGGGGGGTTCTTTTTCGAGGCAGGACGGCGCACGCAGGGAGGGCCACGGTCATGACCTCGTTTCGCAGCAAAGCCACACTCGCAGGCCTTGGCATTGCCGCAATGGTGATCTTGGGCGCGTGTACGTCATCGGGAGAGCTTCCGGCAACCACGTGGAGGGTGACGTCGCTCGGTGACGCCGGCGTGGTGGCCAATGCCGTGATCACGCTCGGCTTTGTCGACGACTCCAACGTCGAGGGCGAGACGGGATGCAACAGCTTCTTCGGCTCGTACACGGTCGACGGTGACAACATCTCGATCGGTCCGTTGGCTTCCACACTCGCCGCCTGTGTTCCTCCGGCGAGAGCCGCTATGGAGCAGGCCTATCTGGCGGCGCTCGAGACGGCAACGACGTACGACATCAGTGGAGACACCCTCACTCTGTTTGGTCCCAGCGGGAGACAACTCGTCGAAGCCGAACGGTTCGATCCCATCCTGCAGGGTTCCTCCTGGGAGGTGCTGAGCTACAACAACGGCAATCAAGCCGTCGTTTCGGTGCTGCTCGGGACCGAGATCTCGCTGGTGTTCGGTGAGAACGACGAGGTCTCAGGAGTCGCCTGCAACAACTACAACGGGCCATACGAAACTGAGGATCAACGTATCTCTAGGGGGCCGTTCGCCACAACACGCAAGGCGTGTCCGGAGCCTGAGGGGACGATGGACCAAGAAGGCCTGTATCTCACTGCGCTCGAGGCGTCTGCGGTTTGGCAGATCCGCGGCGAGGTGCTCGAACTGCGAGATGGCAACGGTTCTCTCCAAGTCTCTGCGCTCCCCGGCAGGTAACCGCCGGCACCTTGATCGCGGGTTCGGCCAGAATGACGTGATGGAACTACCGCTGCTGGGGCGCAGGGCAGAGGTCGCCGCCGTCGAGGCGGCTCTCGGCGCTGCTTTGAGAGGCGACCGAACCCTCATCGTCATTCGGGGCTCATCCGGCAGCGGACGCGAGGCCGTCCTCTCCGAGGTCGCCCGGATGGCCGAGGACACCGGGCTCCGCGTGCGGACCGCAGAGGGATTCGCCGCCGCGCAGAGCGAGGTCGGCAGGGTTGCCGAGGAGCTCGACGTCGAGGGTGCCGAAGGTGCCGCTTCTGCATTGCTCGTCCACGACGCCCAATGGGCGGACCCGACGTCGATGGGATTGCTGCAGCGCAGGATCGGTGACGACGTCGGAACCGTCATCGTCCTGGCGTACGGTGAGACCACAACGGCTCAAGAACTGCCGCTGAAGCGGCTCACCGAAGTTGCCGATCGCCTCGGTGCCGTCGAGGAGTTCACACTCGCTCCGCTATCGAGCTCCGATCTCTCCGCGATCGTCGACGAGGCGACGGCTCGCCACATCGTCTCAATTACCGACGGCATCTACCGCGATGTCGAGACGCTGATCGCAGACTGGGAGAGCGACGGCGCCCTCTCGCTCGAGAACGGGAGGATCGTTGCCTCGGGGGTACTTCCCGACTCATGGTCCGGGTCGATAGGCACTGATCTGTCTTCTCTGGAGCGGCCCGAACGCAAGTTGACCGAGGCGACGGCGCTGGCGCGGAGGCCATTGCCCCTCGATGTCGCTGCGTTCCTGCTCGCCGTATCCCAAGACGACGCCCTCGAAGTAGGGGAGCGGCTGTCCGACGCCGGTCTGCTGGCGGAGACACGCGAAGGTTTTACCCCGGCAAGCGGGCTTGTGGCGGAGAGGATCGTCGACGGTCTCGGCGACGTGCGCATCGCTCGCACGTATGAGGAATTGGCGGAGGCCTTCACGGCGGCGGGCCGTCGCGATGAGGTGCCCGGCGTCGTCGGCATGTATCACCTCCGGGCCGGGTGGGCGGCTGCTGCCTTGCCCCTCCTCGACGATGCCGCGAGTGCCGCACTCGAACGCAACGCCCTCGCTGAAGCTGTGCCCTTCCTCGACGCCGCCATTCAGGCACTCGACGAGTCAGGTGCTGCGACCCCAGAGGTCGAAGGCCGGTTGCGGCTCGCTAGGGCCCGCTACTACCGCATCGCCGGATGGTCGGATCTCGCCGTCGCAGACCTCCGGCGAGCCATCAGGATCCTGGATGGGCCACAGCGGGTGGACGCATTGGGCTTCCTCGCCGCCGTAGAGGACGACCGCCAGGACGCTCAGACCGCTGAAGTCGTGATGGCCGGAGCTCTAGCCGAGGCTGTGCAGCTCGGGGAGACGGCGAAACTCGGATCACTTCTCGTTTTCCACGGCCGCGTTCTCAGTCGCATCGGGTTCCCCGCCGAAACGGACGCGATCCTGGCCAAGGGTGATGCGATCCTCCGTGAGCACGGGTCCTCGTTCCAGCGCCACCTCGCTCGTTACAACACCGCTCGGGTTGCTTTCGACCGCGGGGAGATGGCCAAGGCCGCACCGATGTTCGAGCAAATTGTCGCCGATACCGACGACCTCTCCTCCAAGGCAGACAACGTCTCCTGGCTGGCACGAGCCCGGTTGAGAGGAGCACGACCGGCCGAAGGTCGCGCTTCGGTGGAAGAAGCGATCCGCCTCGGCGATCAGACGGGCACCTCCGGTCCGGTCTTCCAGGGTTTCATGGCTCTCGCCGAGGGCGCCGCCGCCTACGGGCAGTTCGACGTTTCCCTCAACGCCGCCGACGGGATGCTCGGGTACGTCCTGCAGCAGCTTCCCGCATGGGAGAACGCGGCCCGCTACCTGAGGGCGAAAGCGCTCCTCGGCCTCGGTCGAGTCGAAGAGGCCGGCGAGGAGGCGGCGCGTGCCCATGAGCTGTGCCCGACGGGTATCAACGGCTGGCGGTGGCGCCTCCGCATCGAGGCTCTGCAGCTCGCGATTACTGCCGAGCAAGAAGGTGAGTGGCCGAAGGAGCGGGCTGAGGATCTCACGGACGAGCTTCTCCAGTTCCAGTGGCTCGGTGTTGCCGCCGAGCTCAT
>JAUVPA010000155.1 GCA_030598905.1 Acidimicrobiia bacterium | reverse complement strand
GTTGCTGCCTGAGGGTCTGCAGAAACCCTTCCCAGACCAGCGGGCATCGGTTCGGGCAAGCAGGGGGAGTAGGGGACAGAAGCCGGGAGCGGGCGCGCTCCCGGCTTCCCTCATTCGGCCATGAGCAGATCGGGCCGGGGCCAAAGGCTCACGGCCCGTCGGTACACTCACTCCCTGCTGTGGAGACCACATGAGGGCGCCGCCTGATGAAGCCAACGTACGAACCCCGCGACATCGAGTCGCGTTGGTATCCGGTGTGGGAGGACGCCGGGGCGTACGCACCTGAGATCAACCCCAACGGCGAGCCATACTCCATCGTCATCCCTCCGCCCAACGTGACGGGCGTCCTCCACATGGGCCACGCCCTCAACAACTCGATCCAAGACGTGATCATCCGGCGCAAGCGGATGCAGGGTTACGCCACCTTGTGGCTGCCCGGTATGGACCACGCCGGCATCGCGACACAGAACGTCGTCGAGCGAGAGTTGGCCAAGGAGGGCCTCACCCGCCACGACCTCGGGAGAGAGCGATTCGTCGAGCAGGTATGGCAGTGGAAGGCGAACTCCGGGGGCCGGATCATCGAGCAGCTGCGGACGATGGGCTTCTCACTCGACTGGTCACGGGAGCGCTTCACACTCGACGAGGGCCTGAGCAAGGCCGTCCGTCAGGTATTCGTGACGCTGTATGAGGAAGGTCTGATCTATCGAGGCAACAGAATCATCAACTGGTGCCCGCGTTGCCATACGGCGATCTCCGTAATCGAGGTCGAGTACGACGACGAGATCGGTGAGTTGACACACATCGAGTATCCCTTCACCGAAGGCGAAGGCGGAATCGTCGTTGCCACGACGAGGCCGGAGACGATGCTCGGCGACACTGGAGTTGCAGTGCATCCCGACGACCCGCGTTACCGGGACGCCATCGGCAAGACCGTCACGCTGCCCCTCCTCGATCGTGTCATACCCGTTGTGGCCGATGACGCCGTCGAGATGGACTTCGGGACGGGCGCCGTCAAGGTCACGCCAGCTCACGATGCCCTGGATTTCGAGATCGGCGAGCGCCATGGTCTCGACAAGATCTTGATCATGGATGAGGACGCCAAGATCACGAAGGCAGGCGGCGAGTTCTTCGGTCAAGATCGATTTGAAGCACGCCGAGCCGTTCGTCACCAATTGGAGCGCCGCGGATACCTGGTGAAGGTCGAGGAGCATCACCACTCCGTCGGCCATTGTTCCCGCTGCGGAACCGTCGTGGAGCCACTCCTCTCCGATCAGTGGTTCGTGAAGGTACGTCCTCTGGTTATTCCTGCCATGAGGGCGGTCGAGGAGGGGCGAACGCGATTCGTCCCACAGCGTTGGGAGAAGACCTATCTCAATTGGATGGAGAACCTGCGCGACTGGTGTGTGAGCCGACAGCTGTGGTGGGGTCATCAGATCCCGGCGTGGTACTGCGACGACTGCAACGAGACGGTCGTTGTAACCGACCCGCCCTCGGCGTGTCCGTCGTGTGGCGGATCTTCGCTTCGCCAGGACGAAGACGTCCTCGACACCTGGTTTTCATCAGCTCTGTGGCCCTTCTCCACGATGGGTTGGCCCGAGAAGACGGATGACCTCGGCACCTACTACCCGACATCGGTGCTTGTCACAGGCTTCGACATCATCTCGTTCTGGGTTGCACGCATGATGAAGATGGGCGTCCACTTCACAAATACGGAGCCCTTCACCGACGTCGTCATCCACGGCCTTGTGAGGGCCGAAGACGGGCGCAAGATGTCAAAATCCCTCGGCAATGCCCTCGACCCTCTCGAGCTGGTGGACGAATATGGGGCCGACTCCGTGCGTCTCACCCTGATTCAGTCCGCGGCGCCGGGCCACGATGTCCCTCTTCAGCGTGACTGGATCGATGCGGCTCGTCGCTTCGGCAACAAACTGTGGAACGCTCTGCGTTTTGCAGTCGAACACATGGACATCACAGATGTCCCGGCGACCGGTGGCTACCCGGATGACCCCGGACCTGAAGATGCCTGGATACTGGGTCGTCTCGGCGAGGTTTCAACCGAGTTCGACCGACTGATGGAGGGCTACCGCTTCTCCGACGCGTATGGGCTTCTCTACAACTTCGCGTGGGCCGAGGTGTTCGATTGGTATCTCGAGATGGCCAAGGCGCCGCTGCGCGATCCAGACCGAGCCGCCGCCACGCGTCAAACGCTCGGCGTCGTTCTTCGCGATGTGCTCAAGTACTTTCATCCGGCGATCCCATTCGTCACCGAAGAGCTGTGGTCACACCTCGGCGACGGCACAATGCTCATGACCACGCAATGGCCTGCTCCTCCGCAGCTCGTCGGGTCAGGGTCGATGACGACTCTTCAGGAACTCGTTACCGGGCTGCGCAAGTTCCGCGGCGAACATCAGTTGAGCCCGAGGCTCGCCATCGATGTCATCGTGCACGACCCGAAAGGTGTTGCCGAGCCGTGGTGGTCTGAGCAACTCATCAGTCTTGCCGCCTCGAGCGCAACGTTCGCCGACCCTCCCGATGGCGAAGCGCACAGCCGCATCGTTGCCGGACCCGTCGAGGCATTCGTGCCGCTGTCCGGGCTCGTCGACGTCGACGCCGAGCGGCTTCGTCTCGAAAAGGGGATCGCGGAGGCACGGGACCAGCTCCACAAGGTGGAGGCCAAGCTGAGCAACGAGAGCTTCGTCACCAGGGCGCCGCCCGAGGTCGTCGAAAAGGAACGAGGAAAGCAGGCCGAGTTCGCCTCAACCGTCGAGAAGCTGACGTCCCAGCTCGACGAACTCGTCTGAGTAGACCGAACAAATGGCCTCTCCGTCGAACGTACCGCAAATCGAGGACCGGGCCGCGGCGATTGCATTCCTCGACTCGAGGATCGGCCACGGGGTCAAGCCGGGACTCGAACGCATCGCGGGTCTTGCTGACTTCCTCGCCGACCCCCAGCTCCAGTACCCGGTTATCCATGTCGCCGGCACCAACGGCAAGACGACGGTCACGCGTATGGTCGACGCCATTCTTGGCGCGCACGGCCTGCGCACCGGCGCCTTCACAAGCCCGCACCTCCACCATGTCGAAGAGCGATTCCAGCTCGACGGCAAGGTCGTTACCGAGGACCGTTTCGTGAACGCTGTGGCCGAGATCGCGTGGGTTGTCGAGGAGTTCGAGGGCCGATCGGATGAGTCCGTCACCTACTTCGAGCTGACAACGGCCCTCGCTCTGAGCCTTTTCGCAAACGAAGCGGTCGACGCTGCAGTGCTCGAGGTTGGAATGGGTGGGCGATGGGATGCGACCAACATCGTCGATGCCTCTGTCAGCGTCATCACAGGCATCGCGCTGGATCACGTGGCACACCTCGGTCACTCGATCGGCGAGATCGCCGCCGAAAAGGCCGCGATCCTCAAGGACGATGGATTGCTCGTCAGCGGGTTGCTTCCCGCGACAGCCGAAGGTCCGATCACGGCCCGAGTTGCCGACACCGGATCCACATGGCTCCGCGCCGGTTCCGACTTCTCGGTTGCCGAGGCCACTCAGGCCGTAGGTGGCTGGCGAGCGACGATCAACGGAGTTCTCGAGACCTACGACGATGTCTACCTGCCGTTGCATGGGCGGCACCAAGTGGATCATTTCGCGACGGCCGCCGCCGTTTGCGAGGTGTTTCTCGACCATCCACTCGAAGGCGAGCTCATTGCCGCGGCCGGCGCGGCGACGACATCTCCAGGACGACTCGAGGTGGCCGGCCATCAGCCGATGGTTCTTCTCGATGGTGCCCACAACGAGGAGGGTTTCGACGGCCTGGCAGAGACACTCGAGACGGAGTTCCCTCGGTTTCGCTGGCACCTGGTGATCGGCGTCCGCGGCGAGCGCAGCGTGGAGGACCTGGTCATGCCGCTGAGCGGCCGAATCGAAGCCGTCTGGGCTACGCAGGCAGACGATCCCGCTTCCGTCCCCGCAGACGACGTAGCAAGTGCTGTTGCTGCGGCGCTGGATGTTGAGACAACTATCGTGCCGAATGTCCGCGAAGCAGTGACCCGTGCGATTGCCGCGGCTGGAACTGAGGGTGCCGTAGCGGTTGCCGGTTCCCTGTATGTCGTCGGCGAAGCCCGATCCGTCCTCATCGGTGACGACGTCCGTCCCAGCGGCGTCCACGTGCGCTACGACCCCATCGTCGCCGAATACGACGACGATCAAGATCACGATGACGACGACGATCAAGATCACGATGACGACTACGATCCCGCCGCCGACGACTTCTGAATCCGACTACCGATTACCGACTGCCGATGACTGAACACACCTTCGTCATGATCAAACCCGACGGCGTCGTTCGCGGACTCGTCGGTGAGGTGATCTCGCGCCTGGAGCGCAAGGGTCTCGAGCTCGTGAAGATGCGCATGCTGACGATCGACGAAGACCTCGCCGGCCGCCACTACGCCGAACACGTCGACAAACCCTTCTTCGGCGAGTTGGTCGAGTTCATCACGTCCGGCCCCGTTGTGGCGATGGAGTGGTCGGGGGTGGCCGCTGTGTCCGTGGCGCG
>JAUVPA010000009.1 GCA_030598905.1 Acidimicrobiia bacterium | reverse complement strand
TCATCGGCCATTGCTCGGGTTTCTCCAGCCAGGACCGCACGGAGATGCTGCGCCAGTTCGAACAGCTGGCCGTCGAGGAGTCGTTCGGAGGCGGGTCCGTCAGGGTGCCGGGAGGTGAGAGCCGCTGGTCCGGAGGAAAGGACCTCTCTTGGGTGCCCGTGCGACCCGGTGTGGTCATCGAAGTGAGCTACGACCAGCTGACCGGGGGACGATTCCGTCACGCCACCCGCTTCGAACGTTGGCGGCCCGACAAGGACGCCGAGCAGTGCACGATGGACCAGCTGGAGCTACCGCAGGGCCCGGGCTTCACAGAGGTAGTTCGATGAGTGGTCCGGCATGCCGGCCCTCACCCATGACCCGCCGCGGCCGCGTCTCTCGGGGCGAACGACAACCTGCTCAATACTCATCGTCAGCCTTGCGTTGGCGGGAGGGTTGCACACGAGGTGGCTCGCCCGGCATCTTCGGGTAATGCGGCGGCCACGGCGCGTCACCGAGACCACGTTCCTCGTCCGCCGCCACCATGTCGAGCAATCCCTCGAGCCGCCCGGCTGCTTCGTCGATGCCTTCGGTGAGATCGCCTACCTCGTCCCAGCGTTCGGCGAAGTTCTCGAGCGTGTTGGCGGATGGGCTGATCGAGTCGAGCTCGCCCCAGCGAAAGGGCGTCGAAACCCAGCCAGTGTGCCTGATCGAATAAGCAGACGCCACCGATTTGTCGCGTGCGTTCTGGTTGAAGTCGAGGAACACACCCTCGCGTTCCTCCTTCCACCACGCCGTCGTCGCCAGATCGTGACGGCGCTCCACTTCGCGCGCCAGAGCCAGGCCTGCTCGGCGAACCTCGAAGAAGTCCCACTCCGGAAGGACCCGGACATAGATGTGTATGCCCCGGTTGCCCGACGTCTTTGGCCAGCCGACAAGGCCGAGCTCGTCGAGGAGTTGTTTTACCGCATGTGCTGTCTCCCGCGCATGGTCGAAGTTGTATCCGTCGGTCGGGTCGAGGTCGACGCGCAACTCGTCTGGGTTTTCGAGGTTGTTGGCCCGAGCGTTCCACGGATGCAGGTCGAGGCAGTTCATCTGCGCCATCCAAACGATGTCGCCCTCATCGAGGGGGAGGAACATACGCCCCGGTCGAGCCGACGGAAAGCGCACGGCGACCGTGTTGCGAGCCGTCTTCGGGGCGCGTTTGACATAGAACGGGTCCTCCTGGACACCTTTCGTCCAGCGTTTCAGCATCGTCGGGCGGTTGTAGACCCCGCGCAGGGCGCCGGGTCCCACACGGGCGAAATGATGGGCGACATCGAGTTTCGTCCAGCCTTCGTCCGGGAACATCACCCGATCCGGGCTGGAAATGCGCACCTCGCGGCCGCCTGCTTCGACGAACGTCTCTTTTACCACGGCACAATTATGGACGCGACGAGGCCCGACCCTGGGAGGGAGGGCCGGGCCTCAGGCTCGAGTGGACGTCAGCTGACCTCGACGCTCACCTTCTTGGGGAGAGCTTCCGCCTTGGCAGGAACGGTGATTTCGAGGATCCCGTCCTTCGCCTCGGCAGCAACGGCGTCGACGTCGGCACGATCGGGGAGGAAGAACGTGCGCTTGAACGTCCCTTCGAACAGCTCTTTGCGGTGGTAGCCGGGCTTGTCGTCGATCGACTCGAAAGAGCGGCTGCCGCTGATCGTCAGCGAGCCGTTCTCAACCGTGACGTCGATGTCCTCGGTGGGAACACCGGGAACCTCGACCCGGATCTTGAGATCGCCCTCGGTCTCGAAGGCGTCGATGCGGGGCACCCAAGCCCTTTCCGAGGTTTCCGTCTCCATGAGGCGGTCGAACTCGCGCCGCATCCCAAAGGGATCCCAACGAACTATCTGCATTTCTCTACCTCCTGTTGTTATCTGATCTATACCTAATGATATCAGATTAACACAGCTTGTGTAAAGAAGATGTCAAGGGAAGCGGCGATCGAAGGCCCACTCCACGGCGTCGGGCAGTACGCGAGCACCAGGCTGCCAAGCCGATCGACGGGGTGTTTCATCCCAGGTGAGCTGTGACGTCGGCGTAGATTCGTCGCTTGATCGTGCCCAATGTGGACGGATCCTTGTCGGCCAGCCTCGCCGCCAGTGCCACGGCGGTGGGGAGAACCTGATCGGCGCCGACGGCATCGTGGACGACACCGAAGCCCTCACAGGCGGCGCCGCCCATCCGGTCCCCGGAGACGACGAGGCTCTGAGCTGTGGGAGCCGGAACTTTGACGGTGATCAGTTCAGTCATCGTTCGCGAGAAAGGGATCTGCACGTCGACCGAAGGCAGGCAGAACCAACCCTCGTTGTCTTGCATGACTCGGTAGTCGTGACCGAGTGCCAGCAGTGCCCCGGCCGCATAACAATGGCCGTTGATCGCGGCGACGGTCACCATCGGAGCTGTGGTGAGTCGCACCAGAAGTTGATCGAATTCCGCCATGATGTCGTCACGACCGTCCGGGTCGAGGCCCTGGACGTGGTCGAGATCGAATCCGTTGGAGTAGAACCGACCCGAGCCGGTGGTGACGAGGGCTCGCGGGGTGTCGGATTTCTCGCAGGTCGTGAGGAAGTCATCGAACTCTCCGAGGAAGATCGGGTCGATGCGGTTCTCTCCAGCACCGAAGTCGAGTACGAAGACGTCGCCGTCACGGTCGAGCCGCATCTCACTCACACCGTGGACGGTACCTGCTGGCGCCCATGTCGGGAGCTAACCCATCCAATGGATGTGGACCCACGAGCGTCGTTGACAGGATGGGCACTGCAACCAGTGACCGTAGCGCTTGGCTGGAAACCAAAAAGAGATGGCGAGGATGCGGACGACCGCTTCGACGATCGACACCCGGCTGCGAACACCACAGTGAGCACAATCGATGACCACGGTACCCCCGCGGCGAGCACCTGCCGAGAACAGCGCCTTGCGACCATCGGGCTCATCGCCGCCGACGAGCGGATCGTCGGCGAGAGGGTGCTCCTCGGCAACCGGCGGTGTCTCGAAGAGGGCTTTCTTGCCTTTCGGATCGTCCCGGTTGGTCACACGGCCGCCTCGAGTGAGGTTGCTAGTTCGCGGTACGCCTGAGCGGGTTTCGAGGAACCGGCGTGCTCGAGGACAGAGCGACCCTTCTCCGGTGCCTCGGCAACACGGACCGATCGAGGGATGGGAGGGGGTAGAACGTCGAGTCCGTACATCTCGCTGACCTCCTCGAGTACCCGCTGGCTGAGCCGGGTGCGCTGGTCGAACATCGTGGCCACAGCCCCGAGGAGGAGGAGCTCCTCGTTCGTGTAGTGGCGAACGTCGTCCATGGTTTCGCGCAACTGCCGGATTGCACGGTGAGAGAGGGTTTCGGCCTGAAATGGAATCAGCGCATGTGTTGCCGCCGTGAGGGCGTTGATCGTCAGGATGCCGAGCGAGGGCCCGCAGTCGATGAAGGTGTAGTCGTAGTCGCCGACGAAGGGCTTCAACGCCCGTTGCAGCACGAACTCACGTCCAGTCTTGGTCAGTAGATGAATCTCGGTTCCTGCCAGATCGATGGTGGCGGGCAGGAGGTCAATGCCGCCGAGATCGAGCCGGATCTCGTCCGCCTTGACGCGGCCAAGCATGACATCGTGAATGCTGATCTGTAGGCCTTCGGGATCAACTCCGGTCGAATACGTGAGACACGCCTGCGGGTCCAGGTCGACGAGTTGAACCTTCCGGCCCATCTCGGCGAGAGCGGACGCGAGCGAATGTACGGTCGTCGTCTTGGCGACGCCGCCCTTCTGGTTGGTCACAGCGATGACCGCTCCCATGACCGCAACCCTATCTGTCTCAGGGAAGCGCGGATTCGTGGCGACAGTGCTGTGACGCGAGAGCGGCTAGCGCGGACCGTCCGGGATACAGGGGCCGTCGTAGCCGGGTTGGAGCACCGGGTGTCCGGTTTCCTCGATCACCACGGGGATGAGACACGCGCCGATCCGGCCGTCGGGTTCGAAGACCACCTGGGCTACCGCCGTCTTTTTTGATTCAGGTGGGTATGCCTGCCACACGAAGTTGCCCAAGCTCCAGACGATCGGCCTCCCCTCGTGCCAGGTCATGGGCTGGAGAACGTGGGGATGGTGCCCGAAGATGGCGTCGGCACCGGCTTCGATGTAGGCGTGGCCCCGCCTGACATCGGCAGCGGCCGGAGTCGTCTCACCCTGGTTGCCCCAGTGGATGGTGACGATCACGATGTCGGCGATCTCATCGGCCGCCCGTATTGCGGCGGTCATTGCCTCGATGGAGTCGCCGTTGGTGATGCCGGGCCGGTTGTCGCCGGCGGTCCACGAACCGGTCTCCGGCCCGACTCCGCCGCCACCGAGCACGGCGATTGTCCAACCACTGATCTCGAAGATCGCCGCGGCATATGCCTCCTCAGCATTGGCGCCGGCGCCCACCGGGACGATGTCGTTGTCCATGAGGAACCCTCTGCCCTCGAGCATGGCGTCGAAGCCGAGGTCGATGCCGTGGTTGTTGGCGAGATTGGCGACCTCGACTCCGGCAGCACGCATTGATGGGTATGCCGCCGGGTCGCAGCCGAAGACCCACGGCTTGTTCCACGGCACTCCGTTTGGTGAGGGAGAGCACTCCAGATTGACGACCGTCAGATCGTCGCCCGTGAAGAGCCCCTTCATCCCGGTCCAGGCGTACTCGTAGCCCGTTTCGGGGAAGTTGCGAACAAAGGCCGGATCGAGGTTGACGTCGCCGGTCCCGCTGATGATGAGCCGGCCACGTTGCTGCTCGACCGGTGGTGGGAAGGTGGTGGCGGTGGTTGTTGGAGCAGTCGTTGTTGTTGCCGCCGTCGTCGATGTCGTCGCGACGGCGTCCAGCCTCTCGATCGGTGCGAAAGTCGTCGACGGCGCCGTCTCTGCCGACGCCCTTTCGGTGAAGGGCGCACACGCGGCAGCCCCCAACGCGAGTGCGCTGAGGAGGAAGAGAAGACGGACGTCACGGCCCGGAGACATCGCGTCGGGACGGTACTCGCCGATGTCATGTTGCCAAGGGTTTTGCCTTCCGACGGATCGTTATAGGCCTTCGGCCCTAACGACGACGCCGCGCCCGGGCCACGCTGGTTGAGTCTCCAACGCTAGAGGTGTGACATGGCGGTGAAGTGGGTCTATGCGTTCGATGAGGTCGACCTGGCCGAGGAGGAAGTTGGTGGCTCCTGGGATGATGTTCGCGGCCTTCTCGGCGGCAAAGGGGCGAACCTCGGCGAGATGACGAGGATCGGCATTCCGGTGCCCCCGGGCTTCACGATCACGACCGGTGCTTGCAACGCTTACCTCGATGAGGGATCAACGTTCCCCTCTGGGATGAACGAACAGGTCGCGACGGCGATGGCGGTGGTCGAGGAGCGGACCGGCAAACCCTTCGGATACGCCGAGCAGCCGCTGCTCGTGTCGTGTCGTTCCGGTGCGAAGTTCTCGATGCCGGGGATGATGGACACGGTTCTGAACATCGGCATGAACGACGTCGTCGTCGAGAGCATGCTCGGCCACTTCGAGGATGACCACTTCGTCTACGACTCGTATCGCCGCCTCATCCAGATGTTCGGATCGGTGGTCTTGGGCGTGCGCGACGAGCCGTTCGAAGATGTATTCGAGGAGCTGCGCAGCAGACGCGATGTCGAGAGCGACGCCGACCTCACCGTCGACGATCTCAGAGCCGCTGTCGTTCGGTTCAAGGAAATCGTCGAGAACTACTCAGGCAGGCCGTTCCCGCAGGATCCGAACGACCAGCTGACGATGGCCATCGAAGCCGTCTTCCGCTCGTGGGACGGAAAGCGAGCTGTGGATTACCGCAACGCAGCCGGAATCGCCCACGACCTGGGAACGGGCGTGAACGTGCAGACGATGGTGTTCGGCAACATGGGGGAGGACTCCGCGACCGGAGTCGCCATGTCGCGGAATGCGACGACCGGCGAGCCCTCGCTGGAAGGCGACTTCTTGACGAACGCCCAGGGTGAGGATGTCGTTGCCGGAATCCGGCTGACGAAACGCATCGCCGAGCTCGCGGCCGAGATGCCGGAGGCGTATCGCCAGTTCACCGAGATCGCCTCGATTCTGGAGCTGCACTACCGGGACATGCAGGACATGGAGTTCACGATCGAGCACGGCCGTCTGTGGTTGTTGCAAACCCGGGGCGGCAAGCGCACCGCGAGCGCCGCGGTGCGGATCGCCGTGAACCTGGCAGAGGAAGGGCTCATCTCTCGTGACGAGGCGTTGTTGCGTATCGAGCCCGGCCATATCGACTTCTTCCTCCACCCACAGTTCGACATAACGTCGAGGGCGACTGCGGTCGAGGAAGGAGCGTTGATCGCAACGGGCCTCAACGTGTCGCCCGGGGCGGCAGTCGGCGTCGTGGCCTTCGATCCGGATCTCGCTGAACGGTGGGCGGCGGACGGAAAACAGGTCATCTTGGCCCGCCCCGAAACCAAACCCGATGACGTACACGGGATGCTCGCAGCGGAGGGCATCGTGACCAGCCGTGGCGGACGAACGAGCCATGCCGCTCTCGTCGCGCGACAGTTCGGCAAGCCCGCCGTCGTGGGAGCGTCACATCTCGACATCGATCTCGGCGACCGGACGATGACCGTCGGGGAGCGGGTGATCCACGAAGGGGAGTGGCTTTCGATCGACGGAACCGTTGGAGAGGTCTTCGTCGGGGCGATGGAGACTCGGGTACCCGACATCGATGATCCCTGGCTGACCAAGCTGTTGTCCTGGGCCGACGACCGCAGGGTCCTCGGTGTGTGGGCAAACGCGGACTATCCGGAAGACGCGGAGCGTGCCCGCGGGTACGGCGCCACCGGGATCGGTTTGTGTCGTACGGAGCACATGTTCTTCGAATCCGAGAGGCTCCCGATCGTGCAGCGCATGATCACGGCCGAGACAAGGGTGGAACGCCTCGAGGCTCTGCAGTCACTTTTGCCGTATCAGCGTGAGGACTTCGCCGGCCTGTTCAGGGCCATGGACGGACTCCCGGTGATCATCAGGCTCATCGACCCGCCGCTGCACGAGTTCCTGCCGAGCTACGAGGAGCTGACCGCACGGCTCACCGACCTGAAGATTCGGCTCAGCAGCGCGACGAGCCTCGAGATGCTCGACAAGCTCCTCGCCGGCATCGAGGAGGCTGAGCACATGCTGAGTCGCGTGGAGTCGCTGCGCGAGTCGAACCCGATGCTGGGACTGCGCGGCGTGCGTCTCGGCATCGTGCGGCCGGCAATCACACGCATGCAGGTTCGTGCCATCTTCGAAGCAGCGGTGCTCGTGACGCGAGAAGGAGTCGAGGTCTTTCCGGAGATCATGGTCCCGCTGACGAGCAACGTCAGCGAGCTCGCCGTGCAGCGGTCGTTGCTCGAGGAGGAGGCGCAGGCGGTGATGGACGAGGCCGGCATTGGCATCGACTACAAGTTCGGCACGATGATCGAGGTACCTCGAGCAGCCCTGACGGCGGACCAGATCGTCGAATACGCCGAGTTCATCTCCTTCGGCACGAACGACCTCACCCAGATGACGTATGGGATGAGCCGCGACGATGCCGAAGGAGGTTTCCTCATCGACTACCTGTCGATGGGTTTGCTGGATAGCAACCCCTTCGCGACCATCGATCAGGTCGGCGTCGGACGTCTCATGGAGATCGCCCTCGACGGGGCGCGCGGGGCGCGGCCCGACCTCGAAGCCGGAATCTGCGGTGAACACGGCGGCGAACCCGACTCGATCGCCTTCTGTCACCGGTTGGGCCTCGACTACGTGAGCTGCTCACCATTCCGGGTCCCGGTGGCGCGCTTGGCGGCGGCGCATGCCGCTATTAGAGACGACGGGGCTTGATCCGCTCGCGTTACACCGCAGCCGGAGGGAGCCAGGCCAGGACTTCGTCCGTGAAGCGGGTGGGGTCCTCCATCATGGGCACATGGCCGATGTCCTCCCAGACCTGCAGGTCCCAGTCGGGTCGCTCGCCGACGGCCCACTCCGCAGCCTCGGGCAAGACCAGCCGGTCCTCGCTGCCATGGATGATCAAGGTGGGGCTGCAGACGCGGTGGATGAGCTGGTGGTATCGCTTGCGGCTCAGGACGTACTTGCCGATGCTGCGAACACCTTCGGTCATTGCAGGCACGGCCCAATCCATCTGTCTGCGCAGTCGGATCATCTCCTGAGACGCTGCCCTCTGCTCGGCGCTCACCGCATCGGGATTGGCGGTGACGAACATCATGCTCTCCCGCGCGTGTTCCTCGGGTGAGTGAGTGCGTTGATAGGTGCGGATCATCCGCGAGCCGAGAAAGGGGATCAACGGCCCGGCCAGCTTGACCAAAACCTCCGGGTCGGTGGCGAGGAGGTTTGGCGGCGGAAGCGCCGGATCGACGAGGACCAGGCGGTCGACGAGATACGGCTCTTCGGCTGCGGCTATGAGCGAAACGAGCCCGCCCATCGAGTTGCCGATCAAGATCGCCGGTTCGTCGCCGTACTTGCGGACGAGCTCGAGAACCAGCTCGGCATTGGCGTCGACGCCGGAACCGCGTTCTGCCGGCGGGGTGAGGCCGAAACCGGCCAGGTCGGGAGCGATGACGCGATAGTGCTCCGCGAACGTGGAACCGACCTGCAGCCAGTTGAGGTGGGAGCCTTCGAGGCCGTGGATCAGCACCACTAGCTGGCCTTCGCCCCCATAGTCGGCGAGGTGCACCGGACCGTCGAGGTCGATGATTTCTGACCCAGCAACACCGGGAACTGTCATGTGCGGAACCGTAACCCGTTCAGCCGGAGAGTCGATCGATGATCTCTTCGATCTCGCCCGGCCATCCGCTCTGGATGTATATGCGTCGAATACCTTCCGCTTCCCAGGCAGCGAGCATCTCTCGCAGCTGATCCCAGGTTCCGACGGGCGAGTTGCGATCGCGATGCGCCTCGTTGAGCTTCTGGCGGCTGATGCCCAATTCCTCGGCCCGACGATCGAGAATGGTGTTCAGTTCGGCTTCGCTGTCTGCGCCCTGAATGACACCCGACGTCGAGAGAAGCAACGCTTCGGGGTCGCGTTCTGCCGCTGCTGCCGCTTGCCTGGCGCGGTCGATCCTCTCTGCAAGGTCATCCGCGGGATACGCATTGAACTCGTCCGCGAAGCGACCGGCGAGGTGCGGCGTCTTGCGCGAGCCGGTTCCACCGACGATCAGCTTCACAGCTCGATCAGGTTGCGGGGAGATCGGGAACTCCTCGAGTTGGTAGCGCGTGCCCCTATATCCAGGGGATGCGGGGTCGAGCGCCGCTGAGACGTATTGCAATGCCTCTTCAAGCATCTCGAAGCGCTCGGCCGTTTCGGGGAAGTCGATGCCGAAAACCTCGTGCTCCCTCTCCATCCATCCGGTACCGACTCCCAGAGAGAACGTGCCGGTCGCCATGGTGGCCAGCGTGATCGCCATCTTGGCCAGGACCGCAGGATGCCGAAACGTGATGGGCGACACCAGCACCCCGAGCTCGATGTTTCCTGCTTCGCGGGCCAGGCCGCCCAATTGCACGAAGGCGTCGTTAGCCGGAGTTGTCTTCGCCTTCTCCTCGTCTCGCGCCATGAGGTAGTGATCGGGCATGGCGAGGGCAGCCATGTCGCGACGTTCGACGAAACGGGCCGCGTCGAGCAGGGTGTCGTAGTCGCCGCTCAGTTGCAGGGCGAACTCCATGTGGTCCTCCGAAGGGGAGGGCGAGGTTACCGGTGACCGGTCCCGATCCAGACTGCCTCGGCAACTGCTGCGGCCCCGATGGCGGCGAGCGCGATGCTGGCGAGAGGCAGGCTCATCGCGATGAGCACCACACCGACGACAGCTGCGATCCACACGACGGGGCTCCTGTTCTCAGTCATGCTTCCACCGTATGGGGAGGGTGGGACAGATTCTGATGCCCAGTTCAGGTGTCGCTGATTACGCAGCGGAATCCGAGGTTCGTCATGCCGGTGTCGATCATCTGTGCCTGCCGGGCAGCGGGCCGATAACGGAAGCAGTATTGGATGGTGCACAGGTGTGAGCCACCCTTGAGCACTTTGCGCGGGATCGGAGTCGCCGGTTGTGTGTGATCGAGGCTCGTCTCGATGGGGCCACCGCGCGGATTGCGAGGTACACAGCAAGACGGCTCGTCGGCTGCTCCGTGTCTCGAGCGATACCAGTCGTCCGTCCACTCCCACACGTTCCCCGCCATGTCGTAGAGGCCGTATTCATTGGGTGGAAAGGACCCGACGGGCGACGTCGTCACCCATCCGTCGAGCTCGGTGTTCTCGAAAGGGAAACCTCCATGCCACGTGTTGGCGATCGGGTCGGTCTCCTGAGGATCATCGTCGCCCCAGACGAACTCGGCGCCATCGAGACCGCCGCGGGCGGCAAATTCCCATTCCGCTTCGGTGGGCAGCCGTTTGCCTGCCCACTCACAGAACGCCACTGCGTCTGGGTAGGCGACGTGCACCACTGGATGGCTCTCCCGTTCCTCCAGGTCGCTGCCGGGACCGAACGGGCGGCGCCAATCGGCATCCGGTGTCCACGCCCACCATTGGGAGTAGTCACGAAGATCGACCGGCCCGTCGGTCATGACGAATACCAACGATCCGGGCACAAGGCTCTCCTCAGGAGCCCCCGGGTAGAGCCGGTGATCCGGTGGCTGCTCGGCCACCGTGACGTGGCCGGTCTCCTCGACGAAAGCCGAAAATTCGGAGTTGGTGACGGGGTTGGCGTCGATCCAGAATGTATCGACGGCGACCCGGCGCACCGGCCCTTCGTCGGGATAGTGATGGTCCGAACCCATGGCGAATTCTCCACCGTCGAGCCGGATCATGGTCTTGGTGTCTGCAGGCATCGAGAGCAAAGTTAGCGCCGAGGCCGACCTCCCATTACGCCGATGGCTAGGTTTCGCCCATGACCGAGATGCTTCGCGAACGTCGACCCGAGGTGCTCACGTTTGTGAGCATCGTGTTGTACATCAAGACAGCCATTGCCGCGATCACAGGCGTGGTCGTCCTCATCAAGAGGAACGACGCAACGTTCCAATCGACGACAGGCCAGACGGCCGACGAATTGCTCATCGTCGCGCTTGCCGAATTTGTTGTGGCCATGCTGCTGTTCGCTGCCGCGTCGGGAATCATGTGGGGCGCACCGTGGTCCCGCCTCTTCGTGGCCGTCGTGTTGGGGGTGCGGCTCGTCGTGGCGACGTACTGGCTGATCGCTCACACCGGTGGCGGGCTCCAGTGGAACGCGGTCATCTCTACGGGGATCGCGGTCTTCGTGTTGTGGGCGCTGTACGGAAACGAACACTCCCAGCGCTACTTCGCCAGCTACGAGTAGCGGTCCAGCGACGGAAGACAAGCGGCCCCCTTCCTCGGGGAGCGGTCATCCCATATGCTCGCCCCATGTCGACATTTCCCGGATTCCCGAAGAAGACGATCACGTACCTGAAGAACCTTTCGAAGTACAACAACCGAGATTGGTTCCAGGCCCACCGCGACGACTACGAGGAGTTCTGGCTCGAGCCGGCACAGGACTTCGTGGTCGCTGCGGGAAAGGAGCTCAAGAAGCTCGACAAGGGCATCCATGCCGAGCCGCGGGTCAACGGGTCGATCTTCCGTATCAACCGCGACATCCGTTTCTCGAAGGACAAGACGCCATACAAGGACCACCTCGACCTGTGGTTCTGGGAGGGTGAGCGCAAGGTTGCGGTGTCCGGGTACTTCTTTCGCCTCACCGGATCCATACTCGGCCTCGGTGCCGGCGCCCACGGATTCGACTCCGAACGTCTCGCCGCGTACCGCGGGGCCGTTACCGACTCAAAGAACGGTGCGGCGCTGAAACGCGCCGCCACCGCAGTCGGGAAGGAAGGTTGGGATGTCAAGGGTGAGCACTACAAAACGGTGCCGCGCGGCTTCGAGGTGTCCGGGGCGGTAACAGAGCGTCTCATTCGCCACAACGCCCTGTGGGTCGGTGAAGACGTCAAGACGCCACCCGAGGTGTTCACTCCAGCCATCGTCGATTACTGCGTTGCGAGGTGGAGGACGGCGGCCCCGATCCATCGTTGGCTCACCCGCGTGATGGGGTGAGCAGGGGACCTCAGACGAATCGTGCGGCGGCTTCGCGGACATGGCCGACGAAGTCGAACCCCATGTCCAGTGTCCAGCGGAACGCCAGCCCGTCGAGGGCGCCGAGGAGCACCTCGGCCTTGACCATCGACTCCTTGGTCCCGAGATCGGGATCGGAGCGCTGCATCGCGTCGGCAAATCGCTCGACGCGCCGCTCGTGGTGACGCAAGAACCGCGCTGCTGCACCCGAGTGGTTGTGACTCCCGGTCACGGCGACCTGGATGTAGACACGCGCCACCTCGGGCTCCTCGGTGATGAACTTGATGTATGCCTCGACGAGGTCGTCGAGGGTGTCGCGGCCATCACCGTCGGGATCGGGGTCGATGGCGTTGATCGACTCTCGAACGACCCGGATCACCAGCTCTTCCTTCGAGTCGAAGAGGTTGTAGAAGGAGCCTGCCTGCACTCCCGCCCGATCGCAGATGGCCTTCAAGGTCGTGGCTTCGAGGCCGTTTTCGGCAAGCAACTCACGAGCCGCGTCAACGATGCGGGACTCCGTCTGGATTCCGACCTGGTACCTGACCATGGCTCGCACGATAGGCGAGTCCACCTTTCTCTTTTGAATGAACACTCAAAAATGGAATGTATACTCAAAGTTCAAAGTTATTGGTCGATAGACGAACAGGACGGCCATGAGCCATTACAAGAGCAACCTGCGAGACCTGGAATTCAATCTCTTCGAAGCTCTCCACATCCAGGACTACCTGGGAGAGGAGCCCTTCGCCGGCTTCGATCGCGCAAACGCGATGGACATGCTCCGGGAAGTCGATCGGCTCGCTCGCGAAGACTTTGCTGCCAGCTTCATCGACGCCGACCGTATCCCGCTCGAATTGAAGGACGGCGAGGTCGTTCTCCCGGATAGCCTGAAGGCGAGCCTCGATGCGCTCTTCGACGGTGGTTGGCATCTCCTCGGCATCCCGCCCGAGATGGGTGGATTTGGGGCTCCCGATGCCCTCCGCTGGGCCGGCGGAGAGCTTCTGCTCGGCGCCAACCCCACGGCGTATCTCTACAACTCGGGGATCCTCATAGCCCGGGTCATCGCCGACGTCGGAACCCCCGACCAGGCGGAGAAGTGGGCGCAGCCGATGGTCGACCGGCGCTGGGGCGGAACCATGGTGCTCACCGAACCCGAGGCCGGCTCAGATGTCGGCGCCGGCACCACCCGCGCCATTCACATCGAGGGGTCCACCTATCACCTCGAGGGTGTGAAGCGTTTCATCACATCGGGCGAAGGCGATTACTACGAGAACATCATCCACCTCGTGCTCGCTCGTCGCGACGGCGCCGAGCCCGGGACCAAGGGCCTGTCCATGTTCATCGTGCCCAAGTTCCACCTGAACGAGGACGGCACCCTTGGTGAGCACAACGGCGTCTACACCACCAAGATCGAGAAGAAGATGGGGATCAAGGGCTCCACGACCTGCGAGCTGACGTTCGGCGTGGAGGAGCCTGCAATCGGGTACCTCGTCGGAGACGTCCACGATGGAATCCGGCAGATGTTCAAGGTCCTCGAGGATGCTCGGATGCTCGTGGGTGTGAAGTCGGCGGCAACCCTGTCCACCGGATACCTCAACGCCCTCGAGTACGCCCAGGAGCGAGTTCAATCCACCGACCTCGCCGAGATGGCCGACAAGAGTGCACCTCGCGTCCCGATCGTCCGCCATCCCGATGTCCGTCGCATGCTCATGATGCAGAAGGCCCACGCAGAAGGGATGCGGGCCCTGTTCCTCTACACCGGCAAGGTCCAAGACCAGGTACGAATCGACCCGAGCGAGCCCTACTGGGCGAAGCTCGACGACATGTTGCTGCCCATGATCAAGGGTTATTGCTCTGAGAAGGGATACGAACTTCTCGCTCAGTCATTGCAGGTTTTCGGCGGATCTGGGTACACGCAGGATTACCCGATCGAGCAGTACCTCCGCGACGCCAAGATCGACACCCTCTACGAGGGCACCACCGCCATCCAAAGCCTCGACCTCTTCTTTCGCAAGATCGTCCGCGACCAGGGCCAGACGCTGGTGCGGTTCTCGGAATCGATCCTCGACACGATCAAGGGAGGTCGCGAGGAACTCGCCGCTGAACGACAGATGCTCGGCACGGCCCTCGAGGACGTCCAGGAGCACATCGGAGTCCTTGTTGCCCACTCGATGGCCTCGATGCAGGACCCTCCTGAGATCTACAAGACCGGACTCCACACCAACTCCCTGCTCGAGAGCCTCTCGGAAGTTGTGATCGGGTGGCTGTTGATCCGCCACGCCGAGATCGCGATCGAAGCGCTCGACGCGGCGGACGAGGGTGATCGAGCGTTCTACGAGGGCAAGATCGCCTCAGCTCGCTTCTTCTCGAGACACGCGCTGCCGAAGACGAAGCTGCGCCGCCAGGCCGCTGAGAATGAGGACGGCTCTCTCATGGATCTGCCGGTCGAGGCGGTCTAGAAACTATCCCGTCGCACTCAGACGACGTCGGCAAGGCCCGCCGTGGTGTCGCCGAGCACCTCTCGGTGGCCGAGATCCATCGTTCGGATCCATCGCTGTTGTCCGAGCGTGAGGGCTATGAAATAACCGAGCTCCACCAGCTGCGGCTCCGTGAAGGTGGCGTGCAGTTGTGCCCAGAGGTCGTCATCGGCGAGTGAGGAGTCCCAGGCGATGGCATCCGCGTAGCGAAGCGCCACCTTGTCGCGTTCGCTGAACCGATCGGACGTCGGGTACAGCAAGACCTGGTCGATGTCGGCCTCGGACAGTCCCTGATCGCGCGCTGTGGCCGAACGTTGCCCGCCGCAGTACTCACACTCGATGGACTTGGAGATGTAGAGACGGCAC
>JAUVPA010000102.1 GCA_030598905.1 Acidimicrobiia bacterium | reverse complement strand
TGGGTGAACCGGGGTTCCTGCGTGACTTGCTCGCAGCGCACCTTGCCCAACACGTCACCGACGACACGGAAGCGCTGGTGTTCACCTCGCCGCATGGAACGCCACTCCGGAACAGCAAGTTCCGTCGCCAGGCCTGGTACCCGGCGGTGGACCAAGCGGGACTCCCCAACGGCCTCCGAATTCATGACCTGCGGCACACGTGTGCGAGCCTGCTAATCGCGGCGGATGCCAACCCCAAAGCCGTCCAAGTCCACCTGGGGCACTCGTCGATCGCCGTCACAATGGACCGCTACACGCACCTGTTCCCGTCGGAATCCCAAGGGCTCGTCGGGCGCCTCGAGGATGTGCGAGCTCGGGCTCTCGCGGCCCAGCCGCGGCCCAAGGGTGATCGGGCTCGGTGAGAGATAGCCAGATGCCCTTGCAGTGCAAGGGCATCCATTGGCACGCCCGGAGGAACTCGAATCCCCAACCTTCTGATCCGTAGTCAGACGCTCTATCCAAATTGAGCTACGGGCGCAAGGTCCCAATAAGGTAGTGCGCCGCCCTGCGAACAGAAACCCCAAGGAGCACAGCCCTCCATGACCAACCCCGTCCGACAGCTTGCCGATGACTATTGGGACTTCTACTCCGAGATGCTCCCCACGTTGTCTCACATGCGCGGCGACTACCGCTTCATCGATCAAGAGACCGACTACACCGAGGAGGGCACGGCTCACTACACCGCCAAGCTGCGTGATTTCGCTCTGCGCGCCCGCCAGCTCCAGATCGAAGGGGCCGAGGGGGACGATGTCGTGACCTTGGAGTCACTGATCTTCTTAGCGGAGGCAAAGGCTGCCCTTCTCGAAGTCTCACAACTCGACTTTGGATTCGAGCCCGTATTCGACAACGGGTTCAGCCCGGTGTTTGGTGCCCAGGCCATGCTCCCGGTTTATTCGCCGCGGTTCTCCATCGAGACGGCAGAACACGCCGACGCCATGGTCGGGAAGATGCATGCCATCGGAATCGCCTTCGATCAGATGAGCGAGCGCTTGCGTAAGGGCCTGGCCCAGGGCCGGGTTTCTGCGCAGTTCGCCGTCGACAAGACGGTGCCGCAGCTGGACGCCTGGCTCGCACTTCCGATCGAGGACGATCCGCTTCTGGCCACGAAGGACCCGTCAGCTTTTGGCGAAGCCGAGACCGAGCAATGGCGGAACCAGATGGCGGAGGCAGTCACCGAATCGATACGACCCGCCCTCGCTCGCTACCGAGACGTCATCCGAGACGAGATCGGACCTAAAGCCCGCTCCAATGAGAAACCTGGCTTGTGTTTCCTCCCCGATGGCGAAGTCGTGTACGCCCGGGCGCTCCACCACTTCACGACGTTGTCGATGCCGGCCGAAGAGGTGCACCAGATCGGTCTCCAGCAGGTTGCGAGCCTCGACGAGGAATACCGCGAGATCGCAGGACCCCTTCTCGGCTCCACAGATCTCGAGGAGATCTACTCGAGGCTGCGCGACGACCCTGAGGTACACCACACGACGGCTGAGGGCGTCATCGCAGCATCGGAAGTGGCGTTCGAAAAGGCGCGGGCTGCTATGCCTGACTGGTTCAACGTGCTGCCGATGACCGACTGCGTCGTCCGCGATACCAAACGCGGCGCGGTCGCCTACTACTTCCCGCCGGCCACCGACGGTTCACGACCCGGCATGTTCTTCATGAACACCGATGATCCGACGTCCTGGGCAACCTACGACGTGGAGTCGACGTCCTTCCACGAAGGTATACCCGGCCACCACCTGCAGATCGCCATCGCCCAGGAACTCGGCGACGCGGTACCCGCATTCAGGCGCCACACGTACATCGGGGCATACGCGGAGGGTTGGGGGCTCTACACCGAGCGCCTGGCCGATGAGATGGGGATGTACGGGTCCGAGCTCGACCGCGTCGGAATGCTGTCGGCGGATTCCACGCGAGCCTGCCGTCTGGTGGTCGACACCGGTCTCCACGCCATGGGGTGGACCCGCCAGCAAGCCATCGACTACATGGCGGACAACTCGCCGGCGGCACTGCACACCATCGAGGCGGAAGTCGATCGCTACATCGGCGATCCCGGCCAGGCGTGTTCGTACATGATCGGACGTCTCGAGATTCAGCGGATGCGCCGTGAGGCCGAGGCTGCCATGGGGTCCGATTTCGATATCAAGGGTTTCCATGACGCCACGCTCACGTCAGGTGAGGTACCGCTGGACACGCTGGATCGACTCGTCCGGGAGTGGTCCACCGCATGAAAGATATCGCCGTCCTCGGTGATCGCTTCTGGGCGTTTCACATGACAAGGCATCCGACACAAGCGTCTCTGCTGGGGCGTCACGAATTCGATGCCGAGATGGATGACCTCACGCGATCGGCCGAAGACGAGGGAATCGGCGAGTACCGGGCGTTCAAAGACGAAGCCGAGGCGATCGATCCCGGACCACTCGGTGATCACGATCGCGTGTCTCGCGAGGTCCTTATCCAGCAGGCCGGCTACTACGCCGATGGGCTCGCCGCGCGGTCGGCGGAGATTGCCGTGTCGGGGTTCAACGGTCTCCACCTCGCTCTCATGAACACCGCGGCCGTCTATCCAATCACCAAACCGGTACACGCCGACGCCATCGTCGAGAAGTGGACCAAGATCGGCACCGCGTTCGACCAGCTTGGACAGCGACTGCGACAGGGAGTCGCCAAGGACCGGACCCCCATCCAAGCTCACTGCTCCACAGTCATTCGCCAGATCAACGAATACCTCGCTCTGGAGCTCGACAAGGATCCGTTCGTTGTCGGCCCCGCCCGGCCGGACAGTTTCACCGACGCGGACGAAGCCGATTTTCGAGATCGCCTGGCGGATGCGGTTCGAAGGTCGATCCGACCGGGCTACCAGAGGTACCGCGACGTCATTGCCGACGAGGTTCTTCCCAAGGCCCGGCCCGACGAGCGCCCCGGCCTATGTTGGCTGCCCGACGGGGATGCCGTCTACGTCACGGCACTGCGGCGCCACACAACAACCGGCGTATCAGCACACGAGGTCCACCAGACGGGCCTCGCGGAGATCGAGCGCCTCAAGAGCGAGTATCGAGACCTCACCGGCACGAAGGACGTGACGGAGATCTATCAGCGGCTGCGCAACGATCCCGAACTCCGGTTCGAGACGCCCGACCAGATCGTCAACGCGGCCCAGAGTGCACTCGATCGGGCCGAGGCAGCCGTTCCCGAATGGTTCGGACGGATCCACCAGACCCCCTGCGAAATTCGGGTCATGCCGGCTGTGGGAGCAAAGGATTCAACGCTCGCCTACTACATGCAACCGTCTGACGACGGGACCCGGCCTGGAATCTTCTTCATCAACACAACCGAACCCACGACGCGCACTCGCTACGAGGCCGAGGCACTTGGGTTCCACGAGTCGGTGCCCGGACATCACCTTCAGTTGGCGCTGGCGCAGGAACTCGACCTGCCCGACTTCAGGCGCCATGGATTCATCACGGCGTTTCACGAGGGGTGGGGTCTCTACACGGAGCGGCTCGCAGACGAGATGGGGCTCTACTCCGACGACGTTTCTCGGCTCGGCATGTTGTCGTTTGACTCTTGGCGATCAGGCCGTCTTGTCGTCGATACGGGCATACACGCCATGGGATGGAGCCGCCAGAACGCCATCGACTTCATGGCGTCAAACTCTCCCCAGGCTCCCAACAACGTCGCCAACGAGATCGACCGCTACATCGCATGGCCCGGCCAGGCCACGGCGTACAAGACGGGCCAGTTGGCGATGTCTCGGGCCCGTGGCGCTGCAGAGGACGCCATGGGTGACCGCTTCGACATCCGTGGATTCCACGACGTCCTCCTAGGTGCCGGGCCGCTTCCGATGCCCGTCATGAGCGAGCGTGTCGCCGCCTGGACGGCCGGCCGACACGTGTGAGGTGAGACGGGACGGCCCGAGGCGCGAACGCCGGGCCGTATGGCGGAGAGGGAGGGATTTGAACCCTCGAGGAGACTCATCGCCCCCTACTCGCTTAGCAGGCGAGCGCCTTCGGCCGCTCGGCCACCTCTCCAAGGGTCACGAGGGTACCGCCTTTTCGGTCTGGTGTAGAAGAGCGGAGGGGGAGGGATTCGAACCCTCGAGGCGGGTTACCACCTACACGCTTTCCAGGCGTGCGCACTAGGCCAGACTATGCGACCCCTCCAAGGGCTCGGCGAGTGTAGAGGAGCCGACTTGCAACCCCTGTGGCACAAAGAGATGGACGTGGCCCTCTCCGAAGCACGTGCTTCAGTCGACCACGGCGACGTCCCGATCGGTGCGGTGCTCGTCGACGCCCACGGTGCCATCGTCGCCGCCGACAGGAACCGTCGCGAGGAGATCGGCGATGCGACGGCACATGCCGAGATGCTCGTCCTGAGATCCCGTTCGGAAGATCTCGGTGACTGGCGACTGAACGGACACACTCTCGTGGTGACGCTCGAACCGTGCGCTATGTGCGCCATGGCTGCGGTGTGGGCCCGCGTCGACCGCATCGTCTACGGCGCGGCCGATCTGAAGGCCGGAGCGGCGTGGAGCATCTACAACATCCCGCAGGATGAGCGCCTGAACCATCGCTGCGACCTCGTTGCCGGTGTTCGGGAAGCGGAGTGTTCAGGGTTGCTCGAATCGTTCTTCTCCGACCGCCGCTGAGGAGACACGGCGGATACACTCCCGGCCCGAGCTGCCCGCAGCTCTTTGGAGGGGTGACAGAGCGGACGAATGTGGCGGTCTCGAAAACCGTTGAGCCGGTTTCTCCGGTTCCGTGGGTTCAAATCCCACCCCCTCCGCCGCTCGGCAGTCGGACATCGGTAATCGGATATCGGACTACCGACTATTCGCTGCCGACGGTCTCCACGCTGGCAATCGCCGGTAGACCGGTCGGAACGCAGCCGTCGGGTCCCTCCACCTTCGTTCCCGTGAAGTAGTCGGCGGGTGTGCCAGTGCGACGCACCATCCACACGATCGGTACGGCGAGGAATGCCACCGCACCACCCACCACGTAGCCGGCGGCGAAGGACTGCCGCTCCGCGAGAACACCGAGCGACGATTGCCCGGCAACGCCGCCGACACCGGACACCATCGAGTCGAAGGACACCACGGTGGCCCGCTCCTCCGAAGGCACCATCTCGTGGATGAACGCCTGACGAACCGGCATCTGCACACCGATCGCGATTGACGTGAGGATCAAGAATGCCAGAGCGACGGGAAACGAGGTTGCCCATCCGACGCCGATTGAGCCCAGAGAGAACACCACAGCCGTCCCGATCATCAGGGTCGTTCGTCGGCCAAACAAGCGTGCGAAGAACGACACCAATCCGTTGCCGACGATCATCGCAAGTGCCAATAGTGCGGCGACGACTCCTGCCACCCACACCGCACCATCTGTCAGGATGTTGACGAAGTAGGGCTGCCAGGCATACCAGGCCCAGATGAAGAAGCCGTTCTGGATGGCACCGGCGATCATCAAGAGCCGCAACGGCCGATTGTTCCAACCGAACCGAACGCCCGCCGACGCAACCTTGCGCGCCTCGGCCGGCAGCGTCTTGGCAGTGACCTTCTTCGACTCGAAGCCGATGTCGTGCATGCCGAAGAAGGCGAGCACGAGGAGCAAGAGCAGGAGCACAGAGCGCACGACAAAGGGGATCGCCAGGTCGATCTGGCCCAACAATCCGCCTCCGACAGTCCCCACCATCATGGCGGCTCCACCGACGATCTGGCCACGGGCGAAGATGCGATCCATGTCGCCGGAGAATCCGAGTTCGCGCACGCCGTCGACAAGCCACGCCTCCATGGCACCGGAGTAGAACGTAAAGCCGAGGCCCATGAAGATCGAGACGACAGAGAACAGAACCACTCCGGCACCGATTTGCGCCATGCCGACATAAGCCAACGTTGATGCGGCGAGAACGACGAGAGACAGAAGAAAGGACGCCCGCCGGCCGACCGTGTCGGCGACGACGCCCGTCGGGATCTCGAAGAGCACAGTGCCAATGGAAAACGCCGCGTTGGCGATGAAAACTTCGGAAATCGACAAACCCGCGTCCAGCAAGAACAGGGTGTTGATGCCCCAGATGACCGACGCCGCCAAGGTGTAGATGCCTGCGTACGTGTAATACCGACGGACGATGCTCCGCGCACCGGTCGGCATGGTCGTGGGGGACGTCACCGGGGGAGCCTACGCTTCCGCCCGTCCGCAATCGGAGCGACTGCGGACCCGGAGGGATGGCCGAGCGGACGAAGGCGACGGTCTTGAAAAC
>JAUVPA010000038.1 GCA_030598905.1 Acidimicrobiia bacterium | reverse complement strand
GCGCCACTCGGCGATCAACGCCTCAGGATGATCACCCTCGAGGATCTGCGAGCGCCACTTGTAGACGATTACGCGCTGGGTGTTCATCACCTCGTCGTACTTGAGGACGTTCTTGCGGATCTCAAAGTTCTGCGCTTCGACCTGGTTCTGGGCCCGCTCGATCGCCTTCGACACCATCTTGTGCTCGATGGGAACGTCCGGTGGGATCTTCAGCCGCTCCATGATCGACGCGACCTTCTCATTGGCAAAGCGGCGCATGAGATCGTCCTCGAGCGAGAGATAGAAGCGGCTCTCGCCCGGATCGCCCTGTCTACCGGACCGACCGCGGAGCTGATTGTCGATGCGACGTGACTCATGGCGCTCGGTGCCGAGAACGTAGAGGCCACCGAGAGAGATGACTTTCTCTTTCTCCGCCTCGGTTTCGACTTCGAACCGATCGAACTCTTTGGCGAGCTTCACCTCGTACGACGGGTCACTGCGTTCGACACCGGTCTTCCTCAGGGCAGCCTTTGCCATGGCCTCAGGGTTCCCGCCGAGCATGATGTCGACACCTCGGCCGGCCATGTTGGTGGCAACGGTGATCGCTCCGAGCTTGCCTGCCTGAGCGATGATGTGGGCTTCACGCTCGTGCTGCTTGGCGTTGAGCACCTCGTGCGGAATGCCGCGTTTCTTCAACGTGTTGGCGAGACGCTCCGACTTCTCGATCGACACTGTGCCCACGAGAATGGGTTGCCCCACCCGGTTGCGCTCTTCAATGTCGTCGGACAGGGCGGCGAACTTGTGGTCCTCGTCGATGTAGACAACATCGGCTTCGTCGGCGCGGGCGATCGGCTCGTTGGTCGGGATCTCGACCACACGGAGCCCGTAGATCTCCATGAACTCTCCGGCCTCGGTAACAGCCGTGCCGGTCATGCCGGAGAGCTTGTCGTACATCCGGAAGTAGTTCTGCAAGGTGATGGTTGCGAGGGTCTGGTTCTCTTCTTTCACTGAGACGCCCTCTTTGGCCTCGATTGCCTGGTGTAGGCCCTCGGAGTAACGGCGGCCATCGAGCACGCGGCCGGTGAACTCATCGACGATCTTCACCTCGCCGTTGCGGACGAGGTAGTCGACGTCGCGTTCGTACAACTCTTTCGCTTTCAGCGCGACATCCAGATGGTGGATGAAGTCCACATTGGCGAAGTCGTACATGTTGTCGACTCCAAGGATGCGCTCCACCTGTTCGACTCCGACCTCGGTCGTCACGACCTGGCGCTTCTTCTCGTCGACCTCGTAGTGATCGTCGCGGCGCATCCGCTGGGTGATGCGAGCGAACTCTCGATACCACTTGCCGGTCTCGCCGACGCGTCCCGAGATGATGAGCGGCGTCCTCGCCTCGTCGACAAGGATCGAGTCGACCTCATCGACGATGCCGAAGTGGTGGCCGCGTTGAACCATGTCTTCAGCCCGCATGGACATGTTGTCTCGCAGATAGTCGAAGCCAAACTCGTTGTTGGTGCCGTATGTGATGTCTGCTGCGTAGGCGGGACGGCGCTCCGGTGGGAGCATCTCGGCCTGGATCAGGCCAACTTCGAGGCCGAGGAAGCGATGGATGCGCCCCATCCATTCGGCGTCGCGCTCGGCGAGATAGTCGTTCACCGTGACCAAGTGCACACCCTCCCCGGAGAGTGCGTTGAGATACGAAGGCATGGTGGAGACCAAGGTCTTGCCCTCGCCGGTGCGCATCTCGGCGATCATCCCGCGGTGCAAGGCACCGGCCCCAATGACCTGGACGTCGTAGTGCCGCTGTCCGAGGGTGCGTTTCGCCGCCTCCCTGACAGCAGCAAAGGCCTCTTCCTCGAGATCATCGACCGAGGCACCGTTGACAACACGATCGCGGAACTCCGCCGTCTTGGCGGCCAATTGATCGTCGTTGAGCGCTTCGAAATCAGGCTCGAGCGCGTTGACTCTGTCGACGAGACCCTGGAGGTCCTTCAGCGGCTTGCCCTCGCCAACGCGCAGAACCCTGTTGAAGAGTGACATAGGAATAGAGATACTACGGCCAGGGCCTACTTTGTAGAGCAGCGTTGCGAGCTGCTGGCCCAAGGCTGCTCATGGCTCATGGCCTGAGGTTTCAGGCCTCCACAACCATCGCTTCTCCGACGGCCTCGAGTAGAGCCGCCGGATCGATCCCGGCGTCCGAAGCCATGACTTGTTTGGCGACCTGATCCAGCTCGACGCGCATCGGCTCCGGATCGTCGATCAACTCGCCATCGCGCCCTTTGACGACAAGACACGCCAGCGGCGCTCCGGCTTCCTCCGATGGCCGCACGACCACGGCGGTCTCGCCGGTCGCAGTCAAGACCACTGAGCCCGGCGGGTAGATGCCCATCATTCCGATGAACGCGTGCACCAACTGAGGATCCCAGGCCGTGCCCGCTCCCCCCATCAACACCTGCAGCGCCCGTCGGGGGCTCTCTGCTCGCCGGTAGGACCGCCGAGATGTGATGGCGTCATACGTATCGACCACCTGAACCAGCCTGCTGTAGATGTGGGGCTTGCCGTCCCGTGTGACGACCGGATACCCCGTGCCGTCGTAGCGAGCGTGGTGCTCGAGGGCGACCGTCGCCGCGATCTCGCTCCCTACTCCGCCGGCGGAGAGGATCGAAAGTGCACCCTCTTGGGGGTGGATGGTGATCTCGCGCCACTGCTCGGAGTCGAGCCTGCCCGGATAGTTCAGAACGGCCGGCGACACCGCGACCTTGCCGATGTCGTGCAGAACCGCGCCGACGCCAGCCGGTACCAGAATGTCTTTGTCGACACCGACGAGCCGGCCCAACGCCAGAGACAAGATGCCGACGTTGACCGAGTGGAAGAACGTGTACTCGTCGTGGCTCTTCACGGTGGAGAGCAAGAGCGCGGCGCCGGGCTGGGCAACACTTTGTTCGAACAGGCCTTCGACGGCGTTGACGACGGTGCTCAGCTCGAATGATCCCCTCGTCACCATTGCGCCGCTGACGAAACGCATGGCGTCGAGTGTCGCCCCATACGAGGCCCTCAGCTTCGTAGTCGGGGTGACATCGAGGTCGGGATCGATCGCCATCGGCTCGTTGAGTCGGATCGTGCCATCGGCCGGTAGGTCGTCTGAGGTCCCCCCGATGAAGGCAGCGAGATCGTAGAGGTCCTCCTGGCTGATCGGCCGGGCCAACGTGATCGACTCGACGCCTCGCTGCTGCATGTCGCGCAAGAAACCACGAAACTCGAGCGAGGCGTGGGGAACAACCACCCGATTGCGGAAGAACGCATCCTGGTGGACGGTCAGCGCGGCCTCCTGGTCCGGCTCGAGGAATTCTGAGATGGACCCGAAAGCGACCACGACTGCTTCCTCGGTGAGCGGGTGGCCTTCGGGGTACAGGCCTACCTGACGGCTTAGCTTGCGCAAGCCCGTCAGCAGGGCAGCGACCTGACGTTCGCTCATGTCTGGTCCCTGAGTACTCCGGCAGACACCTTGCGCAAGGTCCTCGCCCGAGAACGCCAGGCGAACCGCCGGCCGGCCAGTACCTCGAGGACGGCGCGGCCATGTGGACCACGACGCGCCGCGAGGATCTTGACCGCGGCGACGGCAGAGTCCGTCGGTAGTGCGTCCGCACGGATCTCGTCGGCGAGTGCCCTGTCGACGTCACCGAGCGAGCTACCGCGAAGGAGGGCTGCAGCCGTTTGGCGCACGTGCTCGCTGTCGTCGCCGAGCGCCCTGATGACCAGCGGAGAGGCATCATCGCCGAGAAGCGTGACCATCGACCGCAGTGCCTCCGTGCGAACGCGATAGTCGTTGTGACTCACGACAAGTCGCACGGAGTTTGCCGCATCGGGATTCCCGGTGTGCCCGAGCGCCGTAACGAGGTTCCTGACGACAAACCAGCGCTGATCGGGCAAGTACGGCTCAATGGCGTCGGGCTCGTTGCGCGCGGCAGCGGCAAGCAGTTCCGTGAGCTGACGGCGCATCGCCCGATCCTCTTCCGAGGCGAGCTGGATGACCAACTCGTCGATGACCTGGCGGCCCAGGCCCGTCAGCAACCTTCCGGCGGCTTCGCCTTGTTCTCCCGAACGATCGAGGGCCAGCGATCGCAGCAACTCCGGCGTCGTCAGCCGTTCGAGCGACTTGCGGATGAGGTCGTCGTTGTCTCCCTGGTAGGCCGCTTCTCCGCCCGCCAGGTCCAGGAGATACGCCGCCCGCTCCAGATCGCCATCCTTGATATAGCGACCGATGCGAGCCGTCCATACGCGAGCGACGCGCTGGAAGCGCTCCCGCCGGTCTTCGCACTCGAGCAACTCACGCAAGGTGGTTCGCTCCATGTTCTGTTCGTTGATGGGCTCTTCCATGACGACGCGAATGCCCGCCAGCCGATCGGCGTTGTGCTCGCGATCCGCCAAGACCGAAGAAACGCGATCGGCAACCGCCTTCCTCGCCTCCTCGACCTCGGTTGCCGAGGACAAGCCGGCGAGCAGGTCGAGGGGGTGGCCGGCTTCTTCGCTGGCCGCCTCGACGGCGTAATCGAGCAGCTGGTCCGATGCTCCGTCGTGGAGTTCGGGAAGCAAGTCGGTGAGGTCCTGACCGGAGAACTGGTCGAGGAACATCTGGTTCTCCGCCCTCTCCGGATCGGCGAGAACCTCTTCCAAGACGTTGATCTGCATCCACCGCGGGAGATGGAAGAACGACTCGATGTACGACCGAACGGTCCTGTACGGATCGTCGGTGGGGAGGCGAAGACCGTGGAGGAGCGAGCCGTCTGGATCCTCGGCGCCCTCGACGATCTTGCCGTGCAGCTCGCGATAGGCCTCGATGTAAGCCTCGACCGGCGCGACATCAGGTTCGTCTGTGCCCGCAGCCGCCGCAATCTCTTCGGCTCCGGCGCCACTGAATGCGAACCGGGCCAACTCGGGAAGGTCGAGCTCGTCGATGGATTCCTCGATGGACTTGACGGCGCCCTCGACGCCGCCTTCGCCCGGGGCGAGGTTCAGCAGTCCCCGTTGACGCGCTTCGACACCGATGTTCAAGACACCCGAGAGAACGGCGGCAATGCCCCCGGCTTCGCGCACTGCCTCGTCGTCTTCGGCGACCGCTTCGAAGAAGCCGGCGAGACCCTCGACAGAGGATCCGCCTGTGATTCGCAAGTTCTCGACATCGTGGAGAAAGAGACGACGGGCGACCTTTTCGACGCCGTCGCGGCGGGGCACGTATTCCTCGCCTTCGACTACGAAGATCCCCGGGCCGATACCGACGACGTCGCCGGTTGCTTCTGCATTGATTGTCTCAACGGCGCGACGGAACGGCAGTTGATCCTTGGGGTTTGGGTAGAGCTGGTAGGTGACCCACGCCGCTCCGAGAGCGTCGAGGACCTTGACAACACCGCTGTCGACGCGATCGAGGGCCGTGCCGCTGTCCATGATCAACCCAGGGAGATCAGGTTTTCCCGCACGGCATAGAGAACGGCCTCGTTGCGCGAGTGCAGACCGAGTTTGTCGAGGATGTTCCGGATGTGGTTCTTGACCGTGTTCTCACTGATGTAGAGCTTGTCGCCGATCTCCCTACTGGTGTTCCCTGTCGCGACGAGCTCGAGAACCTCGATCTCACGACCGGTGAGCGTTGGCTTCCTCGATTGGATGAGCTCCTGGTGACGGAGGAGGTGACGGGTGACGTCGAAGAGTTTGCCAGCCATCTGTGGCGACAGTGCGGCGCCACCTCTGTCGACGGCCTTGATCGCATCGACGAGATGGGGAAAGGGCATGTCCTTGACTACGTAGCCACGGGCGCCGCCCTTGATGGCCGAAAGGAGATCTTCCTCCGACTCGCTCCCCGTCAGGAGAACAACATGAGCATCCGGAGCGACCGCACAGATCTTCTCGACGACATCTAGTCCGGAAAGGCCTGGCATGAGAACATCGAGCAGCACGATGTCAGGTTGCTGACTCTCAGCAGCGGCGACGGCGGTCTCGGCCGAATCGGCCTCGCCGACAACATCGAAGCCGGCCTCTCGCAATGCCGACGTCAGTCCTGCGCGAAAGAGTGGTACATCATCAACGACGAGCAGCTTTTTCATTTCTCACTCTGGCTCGATCAACCCCAGCGATCCATCCCGCCTGTGGTACAGCACGCAGTGCTTGCCTGACTCCGCATCCAGAAAGAAGAAGAAGTCGTGGCCAATCATTTCCATCTGCAGTGCCGCCTCCTCAGACGTCATCGGTCTCATCGCAAAGCGCTTCGTCTTCACGATGACGTTGCTCCGATCTTCTGCTTCTTCGACCGGTCGATCGATTTGATTGAGGTCTTTGTGGGAGGAACGCCTGGAGCGCTGGATTAGTCGCTCCTTGAGTCTTCGGAGCTGGCGCTCATAGATCTCGGTCGTTGCATCGAGGGCCGACCGGGCGTCGAATGCATCGGCCTTCACTCGTACGGTGTGTCCGGCCGCGAGACTGGTGATCTCGCATCCGAATCGGCCCTCGGAAACGCGGGGGTTGTGTGACTCCGTGTACTCGACGTCGACGTTGACGACGTCTTCGAAGATCCTGCCGGCATGGCGGACCTTCTCGTCTGTGAGCTGCTTGAGCTCGTCAGTGACCTGCATGTTCTTGCCGTGGACGCGGACGTTCACCGATGCTCCTCTCCTGTGGGAACGAAAGACGCCGCCTCGAGCGTGAAGCGGCGTCGCCGGATCCGATGGATCGCCGAGTGGCGGTCGTGGAACCGTGTCATCCAATACTCATCCTACCTGCAGACGTGGCGGTGACGACCAGGGCCGGAAGTACTGGAAGCGCGGCAATGGCACTTTCCATGGTCCGTCCCGTTGTGATGACATCGTCGACGAGAACGGCACCCGCTGTGTCGCCACGACGAGCGCGGAAAGCCACGGGTCCACGTCCGGTCCTCCCTGCACCGGCGTGGCGGGACCACCACAGCGGCGCGGTAAGAGCTCGCGAGACCGGCAGTCCGACAATCCCACTGAGAGCCGTCGCCAAACGCAAGGCGGGGTCGACGCCACTCATCCACTTCCTGGCGCCAGCACGAGGCACGGGAACGAGCATGCTCCCGCCGGCCACGAGCGGCGCAATCGACGCCGCCAGCAGCCCCTCGCTACCTGCGATTGGCCGATATTTCAGGTTGTGCACGAGTTGCTTCGCCGCACCGGAGTGAGCAAACGCGGATCGAGCCAAAACACCCGGATCGACGAGCCGCTCCGGTGTCGGCCGCAACGAGCAGGCACACGGGCCGCACAACTTGCCGGCGGCCGGAACACCACATGCCAAACACCACATCCCGTCACCGTATGTCTCGCCTCTGACACGTTCGGCTTGCACTGACTAGTGCCCGGGCCGGGGGCGAAAACGGCTACGCAGCGTGGTGTTCTCGTCACTTTCTGTGATGTACGATGAGGGCGGCACACTGGAGGTAGGCACATGGCCGTCGACGTCACGGAGTCGCGCGAACGCGACCGCATGAAACGACTCACTCGTCTCGGACTGGGTCTCGGGGCCATAGCGTTCTTCCTCTGGCTGCGCCTCCTCAGCGGCAATCCCGTCAGCCCCGGTTGGCCTTCGCTGCCACAGGAGGCCGTGTTCTGGCTGCCCGGTATCGTCCTCGTCCTCATCATCGGCGCGGTGTTCATTCTCCCCATGCTGGGAAACGGCCGGAGCCCTCACACGATCTACCTCCCGGAACAGATAGAGATCGGATTCGACGACGTCAAAGGTATCGGCGGGGTGGTGGCCGAGGTCAACCACACCCTGGAGGTGTTCCTCAACCACCGCCAGTTCCGCACCGAGATGGGCGGGACACCGCGACGTGGGGTGTTGTTCGAGGGCCCGCCGGGTACGGGAAAGACACACGTGGCCAAGGCCATGGCTAAAGAAGCCGGGGTGCCGTTTCTCTTCGTGTCGTCGACGGCGTTCCAGTCGATGTGGTACGGAGCAACGGCCCGCAAGATCCGGACCTACTTCCGTGCACTGCGCAAGACCGCCCGGCGCGAAGGAGGCGCCATTGGATTCATCGAAGAGTTCGACGCCATCGGCATGAAGCGGGGCGGCCTGGGCTTCACGGCGCCGGCTTCGACCGGCGGGGAGGGAGGCCTCGGCGTCAACAAGGTCATGAGCCAGGGCACTGGAGGTGTCGTCAACGAGCTGTTGGTCCAGATGCAGAGCTTCGACGAGTCGACGCGTCCGGACAAGGCCTACAACGTCGTTGTGCGCTTTCTCAACCGATATCTGCCTCCGAATCGTCAGTTCAAGACCAAGAAGCCCGCGTTCGCCAACGTCCTTCTCATCGGCGCAACGAACCGAGCCGACGCGCTAGATCCGGCACTGCTGCGTCCCGGACGATTCGATCGCATCCTCTCGTTCGGACTCCCGAGCAAGAACGACCGTCGCGAGCTCATCGACTATTTCCTGGGCTCGCGGTCGCACGTCGCAGAGATGGAAGCGGACGATCTCCTCGACGGCCTCGCGGCATCCACGATGGGATACACACCGGCTTCGCTCGAGAGACTGTTCGACGAGGCACTGCTCGTAGCCATGCGCAACGGGCGACCGGCACTCAACTATCGGGATGTGAAGAACGCACAGATGGAGGTAGAGATCGGCCTGCCCAACCCGGTCGACTATCCGATGGAGGAGAGAGAGCGGATCGCCACGCATGAAGCGGGTCACGCCACCATCGCCTACCTCGCCGGAAAAGGTCGCAAACTCGAGGTCCTGTCGATCATCAAGCGCAAGGAATCGCTCGGCCTTCTCGCTCACCGCGACGAGGAGGAGCGCTACACGCGTACCGAGAAGGAGATGCGGGTACTGCTCCAAATCGCCATGGGCGGAATGGTGGCCGAAGAGCTGTTCTTCGGTGAGTCGTCGAGTGGACCGGCCGGCGACCTGGCGGCCGCAACGCAGCTCGCCGCCGACATGGTCGGCAGCTTCGGGCTGGGGGGTTCCCTCATCAGTTTCCGATCGCTCGACGCCGGATTCGTCGGCGGCAACCTCGTCGCCAAAGTCCTCGGGGACGGACCAGCGCGCAAGATCGTCGATCGGTTGCTCAACGATGCCAAACACGAGACGAAACGGCTGATCAGCGACCATCGGTACTTGGTCGAGGCCCTTCGCGATGCCCTGTGCGAGAGAGAAGAGTTGATCGGCGACGACATCCTCGACGTGCTCCGAGCCGCCGAACAGTCGAATCTCGACGGCGGCCGGGTGGTGGTCGACCTTCGCGACGCCGAAGGATCCACGGACGAGCCCGAGGCCGCGACGCCGGAACCATCGCGTATCGAACTGGTCGAGTGACCGTTCTTGCGTAAACCAACGGCGTATAGCGCCGGGGATTTACGCAAGAACGGGGAGGGTTCACCCAGCGGCGGCTTCGGACTCCGTCACCAGCGGCCAGACATCGGCGAAGAGGTCGAGATAGCCGTTGGCGCCTACCGAGGTGAACCAGTCATAGGCCTCGCGACCCGCCGCCTGCGCTTCGGGGTGGTGGGGCATGAGCTCGGCGTACGTCGTCTGGAGGACCGCGGTCCAAAGCACGCCATCCGCCAACTCGCTCGCCGCGAGCGCGTCTGAGAACAGCCGGACGGCGTCGTCGTCGTGACCGGCTAACGCCGCTCGCCCGGCTTGGTGAACCAAGTGGATCACCTCGAATCGTCGCCCTACCGGTGAGTCACTCCCCCAGTCCCCGAGCGCAGCGTTGAGCTTTTCGGAGTCTCGAAGCCGCAATGCCGCCAGCGTCGGGATGATCCACGATCGATTCTCTGGGAGACGACCTTCCATCGGCACTGCCACTGCCGCGTCGTACGCCTGGCTGCTATCCCCGGCCCACAGGCTGATCTCGGCCAGAAGGTCGCGAGTCCATGCCTCGAGCTGTGGCTCCTCGCTACCGAGAATGCCGCGCATCAATTCGGCGGCAGAGCCCAACTGGGCAAGATCCGCCGTCACCGCCCAGCGGTTCACGAGAACCCTGGCCTGGAAGTACGCCTCCCAGGTGGTCCCCGGAGGTAGCTCCACGTCAGCCTGCATTGCAGCCGCCTCGTCGAACCGACCCCTGATCTCCAGCTGGTAGGCGCAGGATCCTGTTGCACGAACG